>JABHFC010000106.1 GCA_018676275.1 Gammaproteobacteria bacterium
CATGGTGCCATTGTAAATGCGGGGGCAGTCATCGGTCGAAACTGTATTGTAAATAGCCATGCATTAGTTGAGCATGATTCTGTTATCGCAGATCACTGTCATATATCTACCATGTCAGCTATAAATAGTACGGTGCATGTGGGCACAGGAAGCTTTATTGGTAGTGGTAGTACTGTACGTCAGAATACGAAAATTGGGGAGTATTGTCTGATTGGAATGGGACAACGAGTAATCAAGGATTGTGATGATCATACCTGCATCCCTCCGAAAAAATGTCGTTAATAAAAACTCTTATTATTGCCGAAGCAGGTGTAAATCATAATGGAAACCTGGATCAGGCTTTTCGATTGATTGATGTTGCTGCTGAAGCGGGTGCAGACATGGTCAAGTTTCAGACATTCAATGCCGACCTCCTGGTCACAGCTAGCGCTAGTAAGGCTGAATACCAGACAAGGTCAACCGCTATTGATGAATCACAGCATGCGATGCTACGTCGATTGGAACTGACATTCGATATGCATAAAAAACTTATCTCTCATTGTAATTCACGTCAAATCTGTTTTTTTTCTACTGGATTTGATTCGCAAAGTATAGACATGTTGATTGGTCTGGGTTTGGACAAAATCAAAGTACCATCGGGCGAAATTACTAATCTACCCTATCTTCGTCATGTAGGAGAGTATGGCAAACCAGTTATTCTCTCCACCGGGATGGCAAATATGAATGAAATTGAATCAGCGCTGAATGTGCTGGAACTGGCTGGCACGCCACGTGAAAAAATCACGGTACTGCATTGTAATACTGAATACCCAACACCGATGGTTGATGTGAATTTGAAGGCGATGCTTGGTATTCGCGATACATTTGGAGTGAAAGTTGGCTATTCTGATCATACGACTGGTATTGAAGTGGCCGTGGCAGCAGTAAGCCTTGGTGCGTGTGTGATTGAAAAACACTTTACACTTGATCGTAAATCACCAGGCCCAGATCAGAAAGCAAGTCTCGAGCCTGTTGAATTGACTCAAATGGTCACTGCAATACGTAATATTGAAAAAGCATTAGGCGATGGATATAAACGAACAAGTCTCAGTGAGGAAAAAAACAAGGCGATTGTGCGTAAATCTATTGTAGCAGCGTACAAGATCAAGGCAGGCCAATTATTTAGTGATTCGAACCTGGCGGTCAAACGCCCCGGAACAGGAATATCACCAATGCGTTGGGATGAAGTTTTAGGCTGTAAAGCACAACGTGATTTCGAAGTTGATGAATTAATCGAGCTATGAAGCGAAAAATTTGTGTAATTACAGGCACGCGTGCTGAATATGGTTTATTACGTTGGGTAATGGCGGGTATACGTGATAATACCCAGCTAGAATTACAGATCATCGCCACAGGAATGCATTTATCACCAGAATTTGGCCTTACCTTTAAAGAGATTGAAAAAGATGGGTTCAAGATTAATCGAAAAGTTGAGATGTTATTGAGTTCTGACACTTCAACAGGTCTGGCAAAATCTATGGGACTGGGAATGATTGGTTTTGGTGAAGCCTTGCAGCAACTGCATCCAGATTTGGTATTAGTTCTAGGTGATAGATTCGAAATATTCTCTGCCGTTTCTGCTGCAATGGTTGCTCGTATTCCCGTGGCACATTTGCACGGAGGCGAAGCAACCGAAGGGCTAATCGACGAGTCTATTCGTCACTCTATAACAAAAATGTCACACCTGCATTTTGTTGCTGCAGAGGAATATCGTAAACGTGTAATCCAGTTAGGTGAACAACCAGACAGGGTCTTCAAGGTAGGTGGATTAGGCATTGATAATATAAAGAAGCTGGATTTGCTGGGACGTGCGGAGTTGGAAAATGCGCTTGGATTTAAATTTGGACATAGAAATCTTTTGGTAACTTTTCATCCTGTTACCCTGGAAAATGCTTCGTCAATCCATCAGATGAAAGAATTACTCGCGGCGTTGGAATATGAGGAAGATACGAGCTTCATATTTACAATGCCTAATGCTGATACCGATGGACGTGTCTTATTCGAAGTAATTGAAGATTTTGTTGCCAGTCATAGTAATGCTCGCGCATACACATCTCTAGGTCAGTTACGCTATCTATCCTGTATACAGCATGTTGATGGCGTAGTAGGGAACTCATCTAGTGGTTTAACAGAGGCACCAAGTTTTAAGAAGGGTACAATCAATATTGGGGATAGACAACGCGGTCGTCTTAAAGCAGAAAGCGTAATAGATTGTATACCAGAGCGATTAGCCATAACTAAAGCCTTGCAAGAGCTTTATTCTGACAAATTTAAAGGAAAGTTGATGGACGTTCATAATCCCTACGGTGATGGTGGGGCCAGTGAGCGAGTAGTTGATATGCTTGCCGAAATATCTCTGGAAGATATCCTTAAAAAACATTTTTTTGATTTTGTAAACACATGAAAATAGTTTTTATAGGGGCAGTTGAATTCTCACAGAGAACACTTGAGAAACTTATCGAAATGGAAGCCGATATTGTAGGTGTATGCACAATGGAAACGTCTACTTTCAATGCAGATCACAGGGATATCAGCAAAGCATCGAGCGCTAAGAATATTCCGTGGAAATATATTTCCGATATTAATTCGGATGAGTCAGTTAAATGGATAGTAGAGAAGAAACCTGATGTTATTTTTTGTTTTGGTTGGTCGAGACTACTTGGAGAGGCTGTGTTAAATATTGCACATCTAGGTGTGCTTGGGTTTCACCCCG
>JABHFC010000107.1 GCA_018676275.1 Gammaproteobacteria bacterium
CTGCTGCAACAAAACCGGCCGTCGACCATCCATGTTTTCCGAGACTTTCCAGTAAAACAGGATCAATCGCTCGCAAACTTTCCATTGTCAACGACCAGCCACCCACTTCGATGAACGCAAAAGCAGGCAATAGTATGAGGGCCAGCAACATCAGCACGCCCTGAACAACATCTGTGTATGCGACAGCCTTGTAACCGCCAATCATCGTGTACAGCGCTGTCACTACGGCACCCAAAATAACACCGTGTACATAACTTACCTGTATAAATTCACTGAATGCTTTACCAGCAGCAATCATTTGCGCAGCAATATAAATCAGAACCATCGCCAGAATAATGACAACACTAATAAGACGTAATATATGTTTGCTGTCAGCAAAATGGCTTTCGAGATAATCAGGAACTGTAATTGAATCGTACCGATCTGAAGCAATTTTCAATCTTTTTGCTACCAAAAACCAACATAAAGTAATTCCGATGAGCTCTCCAGCTACAACCCAAAATGCATGCAATCCTACTGCATACGCCATCCCGGTAAGACCCAGTAGCAACCAACCACTTTCACCCGTGGCATTGGTACTGAAGGCAACCACCCAGTAAGGCAATTTTTTCCCGGCTATGAAATAACCTTCCAGGTTAGCTGTTTCCTTACTGCTCCAGATTGCCAGACCAAACAACAGGCACAAGTAGGAAACAAATACAGCCACTATAATTTGTAATTCAGTCATAATATTTAAGGTCTTCTAATTTTTCGATGATTTCCATTTTAACTGCCCTTTACGTCATGCCCACATAATTCGGTAGCGCAGAAATTCTATTTAGCCAGTTCTGTATTGCAGGATACCTTGAAAGCTCAAAACCACCTTCTTCTGCAACATGGGTATAGGCGTAGAGTGAAATATCAGCGACAGTAAGACTCTCACCAACCAGGAACGGGGATTGTGTTAACTGCTTTTCCATAGCAACCAGAGCTTTGTGACCTCCTTCCTGTTTGGATTCATACTCCTCCTTTCGTTCTTCCGGCAAACCCAGGTAGCTGTTAATAAATCGTGCAACTGCAATATAAGGTTCATGACTATATTGTTCAAAAAATTGCCATTGTTGCGTCAGGGCCAGTAAAAAGCTGTCGGACGGTAACAATTCACTGCCGGCTGCCAGGTAATTCAGAATTGCATTTGACTCAGATAAACAGTGACCGTCATCCAAAACCAGCAGTGGGATCTTGCCATTAGGATTTAGTTTCAGAAACTCACTTGTCTTTGTATCACCTGCAAGAATATCTGTATGAATCCATTCGTGTTCAATGCCAAGAATTGATGCTACTAACCTGACCTTGTAACAATTACCAGATTCAAAATCGCCGTATATCTTCATTATCATTGATTCGGAATTCACCATTGTTTTGCTTTGCTGGCAAAACCGGAAGAAGTATTAGGGACAACACAAAATCGTTGCCCGGTTGGAGCTTCCATTACACACCAACTACTTATCTCTGTTATAAGCTTTGCGCCAATTTTTTCAAGACGCATTACCTCAGCTTCGATATTATCGGTTTCTATATCCAGATGTACCCGGCTGTGATGATCGACAATCTGTATTTCAATATGCAATTCATCAAATGGATCAACGAGTTTTACATATTTTTCTCCTTCCTCACCCGGTAGGGTTTCAAGATTTAATCCCAGTGCTTCTCCCCAGAAAACTGCTGCAGAATGTAGATCACTCGTATTGCAGTCAATGATGAACCCATCTAGTTTACTTTTATGCGATTTATTTTCTTTTTCTACCCGATAGACTTCCATACCTCGCGCTTTATAGTTATTCAAAGCATCGGGGTGATCAAGAGAACATGTATGCAACCAAACTCTATTTGTACCTTCCCAGCTCCAGGCAGATTTAATTGCCTGTGAAAGAAGATAAGCACCAAACCCTTTTCCTATAAAATCGGCAGCCAAACCGAAATAGGCAATCTCGACATCTCCTTGACCCTGCCTTTGTAATTCATAATACCCTACTGGTGTGCCTTTATAGTAAGCAGCCCACGTTCTGAGGTTGTCATTTTCTATGTAGGCTTTCCAGTTTTCTTCTGTCCAGGCAAGCTTATCAAACCATCCCCATTTATCACCGACAAGTTGATACAGAAATTTATTAAATTGATACTGATTAGTTTCGCACTCATGAATTTGCAAACCGTTTGATTCATTCTTTGACAACAATGAAGATGAATTCTTCATTTCCAGATAATAGGTTGTGATTTCACTCATAGAATTTACCTGTGTGTATTCAACACCTGTAATCAACCACCATGTTCTTCAGTATTTAGATCCAATGTTCGATTTTGTCTACGTTTGGTGATTTTATAAGATGCGCCAGCAACAATAGCCATTATTGCATCTCCAAAAAACTGTGCTACTACCACATTCAGCATCTAGCCTGATTTCACGCATTGCTAATAGCGTTTCTGAAGCGGGGTGCTGTCCTGGAATGATTGTTATAGATGATATACTTTTTTTGTAGGCACTGAAAACATCAGGCTACTTACGAGAGTGGCAAAGGCTCGCCAATGAGTCCGGCGGTGCCGATTAATACAGAATACTTACAACTAGAGGCTGCTATAAAATGCAGCAAGATCTTTTATTTCCTTATCAGACAGTGGCGTTGCCATCGGACTCATCCAGGGATCATATCTGCTTCCATCGCGAAAAGCTTTTAACTGCAGAATAATATATCCCGTCTTTTGTCCAGCCAGGTTAGGCCAGTGATCATTGAAACTTTTCCCTTCGGGACCATGACAGGCACCGCAAGTCAGTGATTTTGTTCTACCAGAATCTACATCACCAGCATGTAATGTAAACGTTGCTAATAAAAGGCTAATAAAAAAAATAATATGACTAATCTTCATGATATTTTCACTCAATGTTATCCGCAGCTTGCGGCATAAGATCCAGGTGTTGAAGTAGACGAACAAAGGACGTGAGCCGCTCGTTTCTATAGGCATCGACATCACAGTCTTTATAGTCATAAAAACCAATGCCGTCGCGTAATCCGTTTTTACCATTCTCCATATTCTGTTTCACAATATCCGGTGTTGAAAATCGATTTTTATCCAGGTTTTCTCCAAGATATTTGGTGGCGTAATAAAGAATATCGCCGCCACCCCAGTCAATAAACTCAAGCAGACCCAGATTTGTATATCGAATACCAAAACCTACTTTTATAGCTTTATCAACCTCTTCTGCCGATGCCACGCCTTCTTCCACAATACGAGCCGCTTCGTTCAATGCAACTGCCTGTATCCTCGATAATACATAGCCGGGAGAAGGCTTGCAGACTATGGGGACTTTGCCAATATTTTCAAACAGCGCTTTCAGTGTCGCAACCGTAGCTTCATCTGTATCCTGACTCGGGCTGATCTCAATCAGCGGCATTAAATAAGCAGGGTTCAGCCAATGCGCATTGGAAAAACGAGCAGGTTTATCGACAAAATCGGCCAGAGTGTTTGCCAGCATCGTCGATGTCGTTGATGCAATTATTGCTGTTTTCGAAGCACAGGTGTTTAACCAGGCATAAGTACTTTTCTTTACTTCCACAATCTCTGACACAGCTTCAAATATAAAGCCGGCTTCCTGCAAAACTTCGCCACATGAGTCGTTAGATACAACATCAACTCTTCCCTTAATTTTCTTAAGCTGTTCATCCGTAAGCACTGCAGCATCTTTCAAAAACTTCAGTTCACTTTCGATTTCTTCATATACAGAAACTGACAATTCGGCAAAATCCGCCTGTGGCCTTTGTTCGCTATCAACAATTGCTACTGGATAACCGGCATAAGCAAATGTAATAGCTATGCCCCGGCCCATTCGACCGGCACCAGCAACGGCGATTTTTATTTCGTCCTTATTTGTCATCAGGAATGATTAATGTAGGTATGAAAAAGATTGTCTGGATCATAGTGTAAACGGAGTTTCGCCAGCCGTTGCCATTTTTCTTCAGAGAAACAGCCTTTAACATGATCGGGAAAATGTCTTGGATCAATCTCATTAACATAATGTCCGTTAGTGTAGGGCTGTATTGCTTTAACGGTTTCCTCCATCCAGGTCACATTGGGTACAAGGTGAGCTTCTTCCTCTGCCATCGCGTACCAGCTTACATAATGATCACCAAAGTAGGTAAAACTGCTATTACTGTCATCTTTATCCGGGCTAACACCCCAGCCTGTCAACGCAAACGAGCGATTCGATGATGGAGGATTGTTTTTTAACCTGTCTGCTAACAACTGCAGCGACTTACCCGGTTCATCGGTCCATATGTTTTCAACAATGGAACGGTTCGGGCTGGCAAAATCAGTCGGTGGGGGAATGTAAAGATCCTGAAAAACAATTTCATCATTTTCCTTTTGGAGAATACTCATGCCCGATATTTTACTGCGCGTAACTGGGTCCATCAGGGCAAATACTTCTTTCTTTGAATCGGCAAAAGCAATCGCTGTAACAGCGCAAACCAGTTGTTGTTGTTCAACCGGTTTATTTGGCGGATAAAAATGCCCGGCCACTGCCAGTACTTCAAGCTTGTTTGACTTTGCTTTTGTTATTGTTTCCAGTTCCACTATCACTTCTGGTAGCTTGTCGATGGGCACCAGATATTTACTTTTTAGTATGGCCTTCGGTAACGGAAACATCTGCAGTTTGTAACGAGTAACAACTCCAAAGAAACCCGGACCCACACCACGAATAGTCCAGAGTAGATCTTGGTTCTCAGTTTCAGATGCGATGACTTTTCTGCCATCGGCAAGTACTATTTCTGCGGCAATAATGGAGCGACAGGCAATATCCCACTCCGGCCAGTTCCAGCCAAGACCACCACCGATCAGGTAGCCACCCATCGGTACGATACCGGTGTGTGCAGCAGGAAATGCCAGGTCATGTTCCCTGGCCAGTTCAATGAACTCTTCACTCCGTATCCCCGGTTGTAGCCATGCTGTTTTATCAGCGCTATTAAACGAAACCTCACGCAGTGCCGATAAATCCAACAGTACACCTCCATCGCGTAATACCGCCCGCGCAGGATTATGTCCACCGGATCTGATTGAGACTCTATGTCCGTTCTCGCGAGCGTAATTTACTGCCTCAATTACATCTTTATCATCTTTTGCTTTTACAATGAGATCTGGATAAAGCTCAGGTTTGAATACATACCAGACCATGCTAGCCCACCAGAGCTTGTAATTGGCATCGCTTTTCCTGATGATTTTGCCTTTGATTCGATCAAGGCTTGCACTTATTTTTTTTGCAAAAGCAATGGAAGGATTTGAAATGGCAACAGCTGCAGCTGTACACAAGCTACTCGCCTTTTTAAGAAAGTTTCGTCTCGTATTCATATTATCCGTCACAATTTATGACTCACGTCTGAGCTGATAGATTCTGATTTTTTAGAAATGCGATTCTGCTGAAGTTAGCCGTTACTTACGATGATCCAGGTCAATAAAATGCTGATCATTCAATATAACTGCCAAATTAAAAGTGTCTGATATTAGTAACTAATCTCTTTTGGTTGCTGCAGAATCACTTCTTTGAATTTACCGCTATTGCCGTTGCGGTAAAGTGTTTTAATCCCCAGAATAGTAGCAATGCACCAACAACGGCGGATGAAGAACTAATCAACGACATAGAATATCCCACCATAACATCATCTCTAAATACATAGTCGGTACACACGGCAACCAGAGTCGCGCCGCCAGTGATACCCAGTATATTCATAGACAGGAAAAACAGTGCAGTTACCTGGGCGCGCATTTGATTAGGTGCCATTACCTGTAATGCCGCTGCGGATGTGGCAACTGGGAAACTGGTAAAGAACATTGCCACCGCCAACATCGCCAGGGCGCTGTATAAACCCGGCATGAAACAAAATATTGCTGCTGGCAGAATTGCTCCCACAGCGCCTACCACACCAGCGCGCATAGGCGCATCTGTATAACCACGTCGTGTAAACATATCAATCAGCGTTCCACTACACAACACACCACCGGTATTACAAATCAGCACAAGCGTACCAAGATAAATACCCACCTGTTGTATTTCCAATCCATAATTTCTAATAAGGAAGGCTGGCGCCCAGGACATTAATGCAAACATGGAAAGGGAGGAAAAACCAAAACCTAAATAATGGGAAGTGAAGGTTTTCTTATGCAGCGCAATATAAGTACCAATCTCGCGAATGGAAAAGCCTGAGTTGTTTGCAATTCCCTTTCGTTCAGGATCACGAATTGTTATATAGAACAGCAAGGCAATAAGAATGCCCGGCAAGCCAACAATGAAAAAAGTCAATTGCCAGGGCTTAATGATGCCGAGCAGAGGTAACTCAACAATACCGTAATCATTAATGTAACCGATTACGGTACCACCAATTAGAAAGGCGAGACCGGAACCGAGAAACACACCTGTCGAATAAACACCGAGCGCGAAACCCAATTTGGATTTTGGAAAAGAATCAGTGATCATCGAGTATGCTGCGGGAGACAAGGCAGCTTCTCCTACACCTACACCCATACGTGCAATGAACAACTCCCAAAAATTTCGTGTTATCCCGCACATTGCTGTTGCCAGACTCCAGATAAATATTCCAGCTGAGATGATCAATGGTCGGGACCTGGTATCTGCCAGTCTCGCAATAGGCAATCCCATCGATGCATAAAACAATGCAAATGCAAGACCGTGAATCAAACTGAATTGTGTATCTGATATTTGAAGATCAGCACGTATAGGCTCAATCAACAAAACAACAATTTGTCTATCAATAAAGGAAAAAATATATGCAACCGTACACAGGAACACCATATACCATGCGTAGGTCAGAGACTGATCTTCTTCATTCGCAATGGCCTTCGCCTCAACATTCTGCATGTTTTAACTCCAAACTGGTGGTTTGTATTTCGGAAACAGCTTTACATGGTATACATCTATTCGGGGAGTGGGAAGCAATGCGACCAATAATTGGAAATGCAGAATGAATGTGTGATGATAATATTTGACCAATGGAGGAATGAAATGACTTTAACGACACAGTTTACTGAATTAGTTGGATGCATGGTACCGATTCAATGTGCAGGCATGGGCACAGCTTCGCCCCTTTTGGCAGTTGAAGTGGCCAAAGCCGGAGGTTTGGGTATGTTAAGCGGTGTCATGATGACAGCCGAACAGCTGGAAACAGTATTTGCAGATGTACAGGCAAACACAACAGGAAGTATCGGGACTAATTTTCTCATTCCTTTTCTCGAAGATGAATCAGTTATCGATGTCGCTGCAAAGCACTCTCGCCTGGTCGATTTTTTTTACGGTGACCCGGATACAAACCTGGTACAGCGCGTACATGATGGCGGCGCTCTGGTTGGCTGGCAGGTGGGCACCGTCAGGGAAGCCATACTGGCAGAAAAGGTGGGTTGTGACATCGTCATTTTGCAGGGTGTTGAAGCGGGAGGGCACGTACGCGGCACTCGCGGTTTACTGACCATGATGGCTGATGTACTTGATGCGGTAGCATGTCCGATCGTAGCTGCCGGTGGGATCGGAACACCCAGGGCCGTAGCTATGGCCCTGGCTGCAGGCGCCGCAGCGGTTCGCATAGGCACACGCTTTGCCGCGACCCCTGAATCAGGATTTCACCCTGACTATATCGATGCTCTTATCGATGCCGATGGTGAAGATACTGTTTATACGGAAAAGTTTTCCGTTGGCTGGGAGGCACCTCATCGTGTTCTTTCACGATCCGTTGAAGCCGCGGCAAAACTACCAGAAGGCATCATCGGTGAAGTCGAAATAGGCGGACAACAAATAGAAGTGCCTCGTTATAGCGTTTTCAGTCCATTGGATACAGCAACAGGCAAGGTTAATGCGATGGCGCAATATGCTGGGCAGGGTGTTAGTGCGATTAAAAGTTGCGAACCCGCTGCCGATATCCTGCGTCAACTCGCCGAAGGCGCTGAGACTATTTTGAAGGCCGATGCAGAAAGACTGAATCAAATGCTAAGCTAATAATTCCGGGGACAGTTTACTTAATTAATTTAAAATAAAAGTTGGATTAATTAAGTAAACTGTCCCCGGAATTATTAAAGCAACATGTAAGTGCTGGTTATATGCGCAACAGGTTTCTCCGGTGCATCGGTGTAAATGTTGACCTCCCCGTAAACTATTGTTCTACCCAGTTTAATTACATTGGCATCAGCAATGAGATCTTTATCAGCTGCGGCACGCAAAAAAGAAGATGACTGAGAAACTGTTGTCATTGGTACAAATTTATCCAGGGCAGAAGATATAGCAAAAACCATTGCTGTATCAGCTACCGACATAATTGCCTGTCCGCAGATTGTGCCACCTTCCCTGTTAAGTCGTTTGGAAACCGGTACACGTAATACCGCCTGGCCATTCCCGATCTTATCAAATTCAATATTCAGATCCTGAACCCAGGGAGCAAACATTTCCTTAAGCATTGTTTCCGCCGTTCCAACCGTAAAGTTTTGTTCAGTCATTTTTTATTTCTCTTATTTGATTATATTATCACCCGTAGAAACTTTTCCGCCTTCAATAATTCGTGCCCGCAAACCGCCACGCCCGACCATAGCGGGTAAGATCTGCTCAGCAAGCAAAGATGCCAAATGTGCACAGGGTTCACACAAACGCACACCTTCAAGCAGCACCTCACCAACTTTGAACTGAGTTCCTACCAACGCATTTAACTCAATTCCTCGCGTTATAATGTTCCGTCTGAAATCACCGTAACTGAAAGACAGTTCCATGGTCTTATTGAATTTATCAATTTCTTCCGTCTCAATGAGTGTTACATGCCAATCAGCATCTCCCTTTGCAATAAGTTTTTCTGAAAAAGTACCGGATTGCACGTAGTAACGGTCACCAACAATACCTTTGTCTGCTTCCAGGTCTGCTGTTGGAATCGACTGCATAGACGCACCTGCTGTCGGTGCGATATGAATCTCTACAATTTCACCACTCATTACTCTTTACCCTTCATTGTTATTTAAATTATCTTTTGTATTCAGTATTGCTTCCACCAAAACAGTTTTATGCGAGGCCATCTCCAAATCAGAGTCACCAGGAGAACCATCAGGCTCAAGACTAATATCATAATAAGGCGCATCTGCAGGAAAGTGCTGCAGCAAATATAATACAGCTGATCGAACACGTTCCGGATCGTCCTTTATCGCCTCAGCTTTGCAAGCATAATCCCGTCCGGCGATCCGCAATACAACATCCGCACATGGATCCATATTTCTCCACCACTGATTACTCATTGCAGTGAAGCATTGAACCCTGTCTTCAATCTGAATATAACGAACCGGAGTAGTAAAATATTTTCCAGTATTTCGACCTTTGAAAGAAATAAGCATAAGACTCTTACTCACCAGGCTGTGCAAAGGAGAACTTAATAATATCCGCATCATCGGGTTAATGAGCAGGAACAATGGTTCGGGAAGTTTCATTTATCTTGAATTCAACTATTTAAGCAAAGCAAAAACCCTGGCCTGCGCCTGTGAACCATCTCGCACCGGTAGCACGCCGATGACAACAACAGCGCCCGTCGCTGGTAAAGCGTCGAGATTATTCATGTTTTCTATCTGGTATTTATTTGCCGCCAACATCACATTGTGTACTGGAAAACTCAGATCATTGCCTGGATCGAGACTAAGTGTATCGATACCAATACCGGCTACATCCCTTTCTACTAATAGTTTAGCCACAGCAACTGAAAAACCGGGAAAGTGAAGCTCTCCTTTATCATTCTGGTTGATATAAGCATGCGGATCGGAGAATTTGAGATACCATCCAGTGTTCATAACGACCAGCGCACCCTTCTTAATTTTGCCGTTATCTGTCTCCCAATTTTTTATGTCTTCGACAGTTAATTGATAGTCAGCATTTGTTTTAACTTTTTTCTGTACATTAATTACTACCATCGGTGCAATCAATTGATCGAGGGGTAACTGATCGATAGTTCTTTTACCTTCACCCGCAGCAAAGTGTGATGGTGAGTCCACATGGGTACCTATATTTTCCCACATGGTGAACTTGTGCATGCGATAACCCTGATCATAATCAGCTAATCGTTCAATGCTGATAGGTTCAGTACCTGGCCAATAAGGCATGCCCTCATATAATGGTTGAGTTAAATCCACCGCCCTGCTGGCATTGATTGTCATCTGCAATTTTTCAGCGAAAACAAAATCACAAAGTAATAACTGCAATGAAAATATCAGATAAATTATCGTCTTCATTTTTTTCCTTCTATTTGCCTCACCTAATAACGAATACCAAATCTACGATATATAAAAGACAGTAACCATAGGGGACCAATTAATAAAAACTGAATATCCTTAAAAAAGGATGGCCGCTTGCCTTCTATGTTGTGACCGATGAATTGACCCACCCATGCCAACACGAAAACTATTGTGGAAATTAACCACAGAGATATCTGTAGCCCGGAAAGTATATCAAGCAAAAATAACATCGCAGATGTCACTATTAGCATGCCAACTGTAAGAGACGGGGAAATCAAAGAATAATAAATCAGAGCAAGCGCGATAACGACTATTGCCCAGTTTATATTAAAAGGTAATCCAGTGAATTCAGATGGAAGGGATACGGACCATAGTAAACCCAGCAGACTTAACACAATAAGTGGAACACAGATCCAGTGCAGTGTTTTGTTTATACCGTTTTGATGACTCTCATTATATTCCGTCAGCCATTGTTCAATACTTCTCATTAATCACTTACCTGAACTGCCTCCACATTGAACACGGTTCCATCGACACCTACCACTTTTACCTTACTACCCTTACTCATATCTTCGCCTCTGACCTTCCAGGTAGAATCATCAACTTTTATCTTACCTACGCCGTTTTCAATAGCTTCTTCCAGGGTAAAAGTACGACCGACATATTGTTCACCGCGACGATTTAATGTTGGCTCATCAGTCGTTGGCGGGTTCTTTTTTAAGTAGCGTTTGTGAATAACAAGGCTAATCACAGAGATAACAGCGAATATGATTATCTGCGCCATAAATGGCATGCCGGGTATCAGCATTAACAGCAAGCCTACTACACCAGAGGCAATACCCATCCATAAGAAGAAGACGGCTGGCAGCACAACCATTTCCAGTGTGATCAATATTATCGCTGCAATAAACCAGTGCCAGAACTCTATTTGTGCTATCCAGTCCATTAGCCTATGCCCCGCTACCTTCGGTGCTGTCTGATTTAGCAAAGGTGTCCTTGGCTATTTCGGCAATACCACCCAAAGCCCCGATAACACTACTGGCTTCCAGTGGCATCAGGATCAGTTTCTGGTTAGGAGCAACAGCTACTTCTTTTAGCGCATCCACGTATTTTGTCGCCACAAAGTAGTTTATCGCCTGAATGCTACCTGAGCTGATGGCGTTTGAAACATCAGTCGTCGCCTGTGCTTCGGCCTGTGCCAGTCTCTCGCGAGCCTCAGCCTCCCGAAAGGCTGCTTCCTTCTTACCTTCAGCTTCCAGTATGGCCGCGCGCTTCAGGCCATCTGCCTCCAGTATGGCCGCCTGTTTTTTGCCTTCGGCCTCCAGAATAGAAGCGCGTTTTTCACGCTCAGCTTTCATCTGTCTGGCCATCGCATCCACCAGATCCCTCGGTGGCGTGATGTCCTTAATCTCGATACGCGTCACTTTCACGCCCCATGGACTCGTGGCTTCATCGACGACAGTCAGCAACTGCGCGTTAATGACATCTCTCTTGGATAACAATGCATCCAGATCCATTGAGCCCATCACTGTTCTGATATTGGTCATTGTCAGATTCAGCGTTGCATTAGAAAGGTTGTTCACTTCATAGGCTGCTTTAGCTGCGTCCAGTACCTGGAAAAAAACCACTCCATCTACTGTCACCATGGCATTGTCCTTGGTAATGACTTCCTGTGACGGCACGTTCAGGACCGTCTCCATCATGTTCATTTTTGCACCGATCGATTCGACAATAGGGATAATGAAATGCAAACCCGGTCGGAGGGTCTTGGTATAACGACCAAAATGCTCGACCGTATACTCATAGCCCTGCGTGACTATCACTGCCATTTTCACCAACAACACAATGGCGAAAAATAGAATACCTAGTGAAAAAAACTCTCCAATACCCATAGTAGTAACCTCCTGATTAACTTAACAACAGTGATTCTTATTTAATAAACCGGATGATGTGAGGAAAACGATAATCGACACCATCGTTGACTTTGATTGAAGCGATGATAATCATCACTAATGCATAAATCGTCAGAATAATAAGCAGGAAAATACCAATCACTACAAAACAAAGAATAATGGATACGATATAAGCAATTGTCATTGTTAACTGGAAATTAATCGCTTCCTTACCTTGCTCACTAACAAAGGCATATTCATCTTTTTTAATCGCCCAGATAATCAATGGCCCTATAACATTACCGAGGGGAATAAAGTATCCGGAGAGGGCCGAAAGGTGACAGATCATAGCCCAGGTTCGTGCATCTTTATCGGGAGTGCTATCGTTAGTTTCTATTTCCTGATTCATCGTATTTACCTCTGGTTTTGCAGGCTTCACAACTGGAATCTGATAAGGCGTTTGTTACCTGCCTCCATCATATATTATTCTCCGGTTTTCGCCTCTAGTTTCGATTTTTGCACACTTTTTTCTTCATCTTCGACCATTACGCTTACACCCAGTGAAGTCTTTATCAACCACTCCTGTATACGTTGGATTAGTACATCCTCGAGTCCTGAAAAATAGTGATTTGCCCCTTCAATTACCATTTGCTGATATGCCTCATTCGCATTTTTCCTAGCGGCCAGTCGTCGATCATCTGCTTCTCTTAATATTTCCAGGATATCCTTACTCCCGTATATATCCAATACGGGTATGTCGATAGCTTGCAGCTCCTTTAATAGTTTCAATCTTGGGTTTAGAAACTGTTGTGCCTGCATACTAATACCGATAAATGCATTTACATTTTTTGTATTATTCGCACTCAGAGCATAGGCCGCAGTTGCAGCACCAAAACTGTGGCCTATGACTATAATGTTTAGAAAACCTCTTTTTCGTAATTGCTGAACTGCTGCCTGGAAACGCAACTTCGCGTTGCCAAGGGTGAGGCCGTAGTCAGCAATTGGCATTTCCGGCGACAATACCGGCAGCTGGATCGATAATGTGGCCCAGCCCAGTTCCGGTAACTTGATACGCAGTGGGTTAATGACTTGTGGCCAATCCGGATGAGCGCCCATTCCATGAAGAAGAATTATGGCTCCTCTGGGTTGATCCGTGTAATAGCCCTGATATAAAGTCACAAACTCGCGGCCACCGGCTTTAGACCAAAGCACCTCCTGTGCCGTCCTGCCTTCCAGCAGCTGTTTCGCTATACGCTGCTCATAACTATCGCTATAGGTGAGACTCAGAGACGGATAGGCTAGTAGCAAAAATACAATGAAGTATCTGACCATGATTATGATGATAGCGCACTATTGGAAAATTAACTCTGCCACAGCCAACTCGTGCAAGATGCAGGCTAATCAGGTAAAGTGCGCAGCTCGTAAATGTCTCTAATTAGGCTTAAATTTACCTGCAGCTGACTGCAGAAATTGACAAATAACAAACCAGACAAATGTTTGACTACGTTATAGCACCATCCATCCTTTCAGCAAATATGGCGCGATTGGGTGAAGACACTGAAGCGGTAATTGCTGCAGGGGCTGATTTTGTCCATGTAGATGTGATGGATAACCACTACGTACCAAATCTGACATTTGGACCGGTTATTGTGCAGGCATTACGTGATTACGGCATCAAATCAAGTATTGATGTACATCTGATGATCAAGCCGGTAGATCGCATAATCCCTGAGTTTGCTAAAGCCGGAGCCAGCTACATCACTTTTCACCCGGAAGCCAGCGAACATATTGACCGCTCACTGCAATTGATTCGCGATAATGGTTGTAAATCAGGACTGGTATTCAACCCGGCAACGCCCCTTAGTTGTTTAGAGCACCTCATGGACAAGGTAGACATGATTTTACTTATGTCAGTCAACCCGGGTTTTGGCGGACAGAGTTTTATCCCACAGGCTTTGAGTAAATTGCGCCAGGCCAGAAGTTTGATCGATAACTGCAATTTTGATATTCGCCTCGAAATCGATGGCGGCGTAAAAATCGACAACATTCGGGAAATCGCTGAAGCAGGCGCTGACACCTTTGTTGCCGGTTCTGCAATTTTTGGTAGTGAGGATTACAGCAAAACCATTCAGGCGATGCGCGCAGAATTATCCAAAGTAAAGCCAGAAAAGTAATATCTCCGCATTAACAGAAACTGATTCAGCATGACATTGCGCAAACCGGAACTGGTCCTGTTTGATCTTGACGGTACTCTGGTAGATACAGCTCCGGACCTGGCCTGGTCAATTGATTTCACCTTACAAAAACTGAACTTGCCGACATGTGGTGAGGAGAAAGTACGCGGCTGGATAGGTAGTGGCATTGAAGGTGTATTAAAACGAGCTCTGACAAATGATTTTAACGGGCAACCCGAAACCAGGCTGTTTAATGACGCTCTTTCTATTTTTATGGAAAGTTATTTCGATAACATTTGTGAACGTAGCCGTATTTACCCTGGCGTTAATGAGGCTTTGAATTATCTTGAATCTGCCGATTTCAAAATCGGCTGCGTAACCAATAAAGGTGGTCGTTTCACAAACAAGCTCTTGAAAGAGATCAAGCTGTTTGACAGATTTGGTATTGTTGTTAGCGGCGATACATTAGCTGTAAAAAAACCGGACCCGCAGCCCCTGTTGCATGCTGCTAATTACTTTTCCATTAATGCTGATGCAGTTTTGATGGTAGGTGATTCCGTCACTGATATTAATGCCGCCCGTGCTGCAGGCTTCCAGATCCTTTGTGTTCCCTATGGTTATAACATGGGACGCGATATAAGTGAGTTAAAACCGGATATCGTGGTTGAGACACTCGCTGAGCTTGTTAATCTTATATAATCATTTTCGGAATATTTTGAGCAAAGCTAAATAGCCACAAAATACAAAGATAAATAATTGATATGTTATTGATGATCGATAATTACGATTCCTTCACTTACAACCTCGTGCAATACCTTGGCGAGCTGGGAGAAGAAGTGATGGTCTATCGTAATGACAAAATCAGTATGCAGGAGATTGAAGATCTGGCGCCGGAACGAATTGTTATTTCACCCGGGCCCTGCACTCCTAATGAAGCAGGTATATCAATAAATGTAATTGAACACTTTAAGGGCAAACTACCGATACTGGGTGTTTGTCTCGGTCACCAAAGCATTGGCCAGGCTTTCGGTGGTAATATTGTTCATGCAAAAAGTATCATGCACGGAAAGACTTCAGAAATTTCTCATAATAATAGTAATGTATTCAAAGGTATTGATAATCCATTCACTGCCACTCGTTATCATTCCCTGGTGGTGGAAAAAACTACGCTGCCAGATTGTCTGGAAATAAGTGCCTGGACAGAAGATGAACACGGAGAGATAAACGAAATTATGGGGTTAAAACACAGGGACTATCAGGTTTATGGTGTGCAGTTTCACCCGGAATCTATTTTGACGACCTATGGTCATCAGCTTTTACAAAATTTTCTCAGCCAACCCTTATAAGAATACTGCAGTAATGCTTCTGTATTTCTTCTCCAATTCAAAACAGCAAAGACTATTGATGTAGATCAATTGGTTTATTCTGACATGACCCTATATTGATAAGTATAGGCATATTTGCTTATCTACTTAAGTGAGGACGATGTGATGAAAAATAGAAGTAGTTTTGAAATAATTCTTGGGACTATTGCTTTACTTTTTATTTCTCATTCTGTGCTGGCAGAGAATGAAACAGGGCAGATGAAATCAGAAACAGAGTACTACCGGGTTGTAAATGGCAAGGTCGATGCTGCTACATTTGTTGGCTACAATGCTTACCATAATGTTTGCGTAGCTTGTCATGGTGTAGGCGGACAAGGTAGTGATCAGGCTCCCGACTTAACCGCAAGTCTTGAATATCTAAGCCCTACTCAATTCAAAATAAAAGTACTGCATAAATTCGCTGTGAAATTTTCAACTGATGAACGGGAAGAGATGGAACAGGCTATGTTTACAGAAATTCGCAAACAGCAACATCGTGACCAGGGGAAACTTGCAAATATGCCACCTTGGGAAAATAACCCGATGGTCAATCAAAACATACAAAACATTTATCGTTATCTAAAAGCACGTTCCGACGGCGTTATTGGTGAGGACAAGCCGGGCCTGCTCAAGGACTAGGGTCTGTTTATAATTCATTTTGCCAGAGAATAATTGATGGCTAGAATTTCGGGAAATCACTACTTAAAAACCAGTTTTTAGCGTCTTCATTAAACCACCATTCCTGGTCAATAATAATCTTCTTTAAGGTGCCGTACTCTTTGTGATAGTACTGCATTTCTATCTGTAAGGTTGCTTCATCAATTTCTTCGTTTACAGTTTTTTTCTTAAAAACATGACCCGTCACTTTGATATGTTCCAGTTTTGAAGTGTCGATTTCAGGATTGTTATTGTCCTTGTCGACGTGGTATTTGATTGCATTATCAAATCGGCCCCAGCGCAATGCTGCAACATACTCGTCAATAGCAGTTTCCAGTCCTTCTGCTTTCTTTCTTGTTCCAACACCATTACACGCTGCTAAAATTATTATTAGAGTAAAAATAAAAATATGCTTAGGCATAATCTGGTTATCCTGTATGTATGAATTTCAAATGCTACAACTCTAACTCGACAACCCACAACTCCTGACCCGTTTGATCAAAATCGCTCCAAATATCCATATAACACTTCTCCGAAACCGGGTGCCGTAACTCTCCTGCCATTTCCGATAAAGGCAGCAGTACAAAAGCAAATTTGGTTACATCCTCTCTCGGTATTTGCAAGCCTTCTTCTTCACAAACAAGATCATCATACAATAATAAATCCAGATCCAGTGTTCGGGAAACATAGCGCGGACCACCTCTTGTACGCCCGAATTGATTTTCTATATCGTGTAACTTTTCCTGTAGTTCACGTGGCTGTAAATCAGTTTCCAAACTGACAACCATATTGTAGAAGTTATCTCCCTCAAATCCGACAGCGCTGGTTTCGTACAGGGTTGAAATGCTCACATTATTGAACTGCTCGCGCAAGACCCGGATACCGGAACGTATATTCTCATCCCGATCAATGTTACTACCAACACCAATAAACACCTGAGCCATACTAGTCTCGTTTTCCCCGTTCGATAACAATACCGACATCACGCACACCTCTGAGTGCCCCTTGCTTATTCAAACGCAATCTACACCAGGGAACATTAAACTCATTCAATAAAATATCGGTGATGCTTTCAGCCAGTTTCTCGACCAGTTCAAATTCACTGTCACCAACAAAAGCAAACAGCCGTTTTGCAACGGCCTTGTAATTTATCGTATCTTCTATGTCATCGGAGCTGGCAGCTTTGCTGATGTCAGTACCCATCTCAATGTCGAGGATTACCGTTTGTTTTGTTTGTCGCTCCCAGTCGTAAATACCAATAATGGTCTCGATACGTAAATCGTTCAGGTAAATAATGTCCATGCTTTATTGATTAGTAGTTGTGGTCAATACATTAGATACGGTATATAAGCACATTATCAAGCCTGTTTGAAAATTTTTTATAGGAAACTTTATATGCTTGTTTACGCTTTAGCGGTTATTGCAGGCTATCTGATCGGCTCCATTGCCTCCGCTGTACTCGTCTGTAAACTGCTTGGAAAGGACGATCCTCGCAGTGAAGGCTCAGGCAACCCAGGTGCCACCAACGTGCTCAGATTGCATGGTAAACAAGCCGCCATTTTGACGCTTCTCGGTGATGCCCTGAAAGGCTTCCTGCCTGTTTTTTTACTCAGCCATTTTGGTGTCCCAGCGGTGATCATTGCCCTGACGGGCCTGACTGCATTCATCGGACATTTGTATCCGGTATTTTTTCAATTTCGCGGTGGTAAAGGTGTCGCCACTTTTGTCGGTGTTCTGCTTGGTACATATTGGCTGCTTGGTCTCTGCTTCATTGCCACCTGGTCATTGATGGCTTTAGTCTTTCGCTATTCTTCACTATCTGCATTGGTGGCCGCCGTTCTAACACCGCTTTATACATTCTGGCTATTTCCAGGACTGCCTTTTATTCTGGTTAACTCAATAATGGCATTGCTCCTGCTCTGGCGACATCGCTCCAATATCAAGAATCTGCTCTCCGGTACTGAAGATAAGATAGGTGCTGATAAGAATTAATGGTCTTATGCTGGCTTTGCGAGTGGCCAACGAGGATGAGCGGCGAAGGCCAGCGGTTCTTTTTGCCCTGCCTTTAGCCTGAGATAACCGGCATAAGCAATCATGGCACCATTATCAGTGCAAAATTCAGGTCGTGGGAAATAAACACGCCCTCCCTGCTCTGTGACCATTTTTTTCAGGCCTGCCCGCAATTGTATATTGGCGCTGACACCGCCAGCTGCAATCAATGTCGTAATACCTGTTTCCTGCATGGCTCTTTTGCACTTAATCAGTAATGTATCAACAACTGCTTCGACAAAGGCCCGGGCGATATCGGCGCGCGTTTGTTCATCGTCATCATTATCTCTCACCGTCGTCAGCGCGTGAGTCTTTAAACCACTAAAACTAAAATCGAGGCCTGGTCTATTGGTCATCGGTCTTGGAAATTTGAATCGCCCTGAATTACCTTTTTTTGACAATTCTGACATCGCGGCACCACCCGGATAGCCAAGACCAAGTAATTTTGCTGTTTTGTCAAAGGCCTCTCCTGCCGCGTCGTCCAGTGACTCTCCCAGCAAAAGATAGTCACCTGCAGCGTTGACCTGCATCAATTGTGTATGGCCGCCAGAAACCAGCAGGGCCAGAAAGGGAAAGGACGGCGACTCTTCTTCAAGCATTGGTGCAAGTAAGTGAGCTTCCATATGATGCACGGCAACTGCGGGAATATCCCAGCCATAGGCGAGACTGCGCCCGACGGAGGTGCCGACTAATAAAGCGCCAACCAGCCCCGGTCCTGCCGTATACGCAACACCGTCCAGATCTTTACCCGCACAACCAGCATCGGCCAAAGCCTTTTCTATCAGCGGAATAATCCGACGCACGTGATCCCTGGAAGCCAGCTCCGGGACAACACCACCGTAGGTTTTATGTAAATCAACCTGGCTATGTAAAGCGTCAGCCAGCAGGCCCTTTTCCGAATCAAATATGGCGATTCCGGTCTCATCACAGGATGTTTCTATTCCAAGCACACGCATAATTTATGTTCTATCTTAAAATCTGTTGTAATTTTGCCAATTTTGCTCATTTTACCTTGCAATTGATGCGTTTCTCACTAAAATCTCCGGCTCTTTAGAATTCAAGATAATAAAAGTTAGGAATACGTTTATATGCCATCAGTAAGAGTACGAGACAACGAACCATTCGACATCGCCATTCGTCGCTTCAAACGCGCATGCGAAAAGGCCGGCACTCTTGCCGATGTACACCGTCGTGAATTCTATGAAAAGCCAACCCAGGTAAGGAAGCGCAAAGCTGCCGCTGCCGTCAAACGTCAACTAAAACGCCTTTCCAAAGAAAACCTTCGCCATAATCGTCTGTATTGATTATACCGTGGTTTAGACCACTCCCCGGTTTTAACGAAATCCCATGTCTGAGCTAAAACAACGCATTAATGACGATGTTAAGTCTGCCATGCGCAGCAAGGAAAAAGACCTGTTAGGGGTTTTGCGCCTGATTACCGCCGCTATAAAACAGATTGAAGTAGATCAAAGAATAGAGCTGGATGATCAGCAGATTATTGCTGTGCTTGATAAGCTGGCGAAACAACATCGCGATTCAATAGAGCAATATGAAAAAGCTGATCGGGAAGATCTGGCCGAAAAAGAACGCTTTGAGCTTACTATTGTTCAAAAATATTTACCTGCAGCTCTTTCTGAAGAGGAAATTGCACAATTGATCGCTGCTGCCATCGCCGAAACCGGTGCTGCTGGTATTAAGGATATGGGCAAGGTCATGGGTATATTAAAATCTAAAGCTCAGGGTCGAGCCGATATGGGCAAGCTTAGTGCTCAGGTTAAGGCACAACTCGGCTAGTAGCTTCACTCCAGTCCACCTTTAACTTTCATCTTCCACGGGCAGGTAAACCACCTGACTGGGCTGATCGCGTAAAAAAACACATTTTCAGTGGTGCCCGTTACTCACTGTGATGTTTATACTGTTACCTATGGCTGGCAGAATCCCGCAAAACTTTATAGATGAGCTCCTGGCTCGCACTGATATCGTTGATTTGATAGATGGCTTTGTGCCGCTGAAAAAAATGGGTAAGGATTTTAAAGCTTGTTGCCCCTTTCACGACGAGAAAACACCTTCATTCACGGTTAGTCAGAACAAACAGTTTTATCACTGCTTCGGTTGCGGTGCGAACGGTACGGCAATTAGCTTTTTGATGGAATACAGTCATCTGGAATTTCTCGAGGCTATCGAAGAGATGGCTAATAAGGCTGGTCTACCGATACCTGAAGAGGCCAATCAGCCACGAACTGATAGCAACCTAAGTGAACTATATGAACTGTTGGAGATAGTAGTACGTTTTTATTGCACTCAATTAAAGGAGCATAAGCAGGCTGGCAGAGCAATTGAATACCTTAAAAACCGTGGTATCTCTGGTGAGATAGCCAAACAGTTTGAGTTAGGTTACGCACCTGCCGGGTGGGACAACCTGATTGAAGAACTGGGCAAGTCCGACGCGGCTCAAAAAAGACTGAGCCTGACTGGCATGATTATCAAGCGAGATAATGGCGGCTATTACGATCGCTTTCGTGATCGCATCATGTTTCCCATTCGAGATCCTCGGGGACGGGTTATTGGTTTTGGCGGTCGGGTGCTGGATGATGAAACACCAAAATACCTGAATTCACCAGAAACTCCGATTTATCACAAAGGCCGTGAGCTATATGGCCTGTATCAAGCCCGGCGCACAAACAAAGACTTACAACGTCTGTACGTGGTTGAAGGCTATATGGATGTTATTGCGCTGGCTCAGTATGGCATCACCAATGCCGTTGCCAGCCTCGGTACAGCTGCTACCAGCGA
Source organism: Gammaproteobacteria bacterium (assembly GCA_018676275.1). Classification (GTDB taxonomy): domain Bacteria; phylum Pseudomonadota; class Gammaproteobacteria; order Eutrophobiales; family Eutrophobiaceae; genus WLWS01. The sequence continues at coordinate 21,217 of JABHFC010000107.1, forward strand.
CCATCTGGAACGCCTGTTTAGAGCTGCCGCTCAGGTTGTTTTTTGTTTTGATGGCGATAACGCTGGCCGTACCGCTGCCTGGCGAGCATTGGAAACGACTTTGCCCTTAATCCGGGATGGGCGTCAGGCCTTTTTTATGTTTATGCCCCAGGGTGAAGACCCTGATACTTATGTGCGCAGTAATGGCAGGGAAAGCTTTGAAGATAATAGTCAATATCTGGCCTTATCCGACTACCTCATTGCAAAACTTAAAGAGACCACCGATCTATCAACAACCCAGGGTCAGGCAAAACTGGTTGATGATGCCCTTCCCTTTATCAGCCTGATGCCTCAAGGGGCATTAAGGAAACTGCTGATTCGAGACGTTGCGAAGCTTTCAGACGGTGATGAAGCCTATATTGAATCCCTGCTGAGTAGTCAAAAACCTGTTGAGAGAAGGACCATTCGCTCCAATAAGCCAGCTCAAAAATCTGGTAATGAAAACCTGGTCGGTAAGATCATTAGCATGTTGCTTTATCAGCCAACATTGGTGCATACCGTCGAAAATCAGGATGCCCTGAAAAGTATTCCAGTTGCCGGGGTAGATTTCCTCCTGGAATTATTGGAACTAATCAGAAATAACCCGAAAATCAGCTGTGCCGGGATACTGGAAAATTGGCGGGATACGAAATATGAGCCACGCCTGAAGCAAATAGCCGCCAGCAATAGTGACATGTTGGCGGTCTCAAGCCGGCTTGAAGAAGAATTTCTTGGTGCCCTAACCAAACTTCAGGCCAAAAAAACCCAGCAGGAACTGAAACAACTGACTAATGTTAAACGGGTCAGCAATCTGTCTGCAGAAGACAAGGAAGCGATAAGGAAATTAACCAAAATAAGCGATAAAAAGTAAATCAATCTGGAATGTTGCACGGCAATAGTCTATACTGATCGTTTTGCTTTTGCCCCGTTAAATTCGCGGTCAATCAACAACTTAACCGAAATAACTAATTTAAGAGATAGCCTCTATGGAGCAACTCGAACAGCCGCTCAAACC
>JABHFC010000108.1 GCA_018676275.1 Gammaproteobacteria bacterium
GATTTGAAAAAAAGGAATAATCTGAAATGTACTCTAGGAATTCAGATGGTCTTAATGCCAGAATTTAAGGATGAAATCATAGATTTCTCCCAGTTGGCATTGGACTTGGGGGTAGACTATGGTGTTATCAAACATTGTTCTGATGATGAGTTTGGAACTCTAGGTGTCGATTACGAAAAGTATGAAAGTATGTATGGGTTGCTCCAAGAAGCAGAAGAGATGAGCAATGATGATACTAAAATAATTGTAAAGTGGGAAAAAATAAAAGACAAAGGTAAACCTTCCTATAAAAGGTTCTATGGGCCACAATTTTTATTACAAATAAGTGGTAGTGGACTTGTAGCACCATCTGGAATGTTTTTTAATGCCAGATATTCTAAACTGCACATGGGGAATTTCACAGAAGAAAGATTTATCGACATTTTTCGGTCAGATCGCTACTCGAGGATTATGGACTATTTAGCATCTCCAGATTTTGACGAACAAACTATGATGGGTACACTTCCAATACAACATTATGTAAGTGTCGCTCTGGATAACCATGTAAAAGAAATACAAAGAATTGAACCAGCAAAAGGGGAAAACCCACTGCATGTGAACTTTTTGTGAAAGAATAAATAATAATTTGCAAAATATTAACAAGAGTTGGTGCAGATTTGCGAAGAAAGACAAATTTTAGTACCGATGTGCTGAACCACTTTGTTGATCGTATGTATAATTATTAAACATTCAAAGTTTTCATGGATGTGGAAACTCCAGAGACTTATGAACTGGCAAACAACTAAATGAGTGTTATAAGGTTGAAAAAGTTTATTAAAAGAAATATTTATCAGATAAAGCAAGGTGGCAGAAAAGTATTGGTGAGAAAAATTAAACTTTTGTTTGGACTGTTTTTTAGAGGTCTCTTTAATACACCGCTCTATATTCTTGCTATTCCTGCCGTGTTGATAATGCGCATAATCAAGCCTTGGCTACTGGTGCGGCTAGGTCGTTTGATCAGTTCCCGTATCGGCCACTTTGCTGCTAATACGGAGCTTTATCTTTGCGAGCGGGATGCTGGCATTAATGTTCCAAATCAGCCCCATATTGATGTTTTCTACATGCCTCTTAAGCCAATTTGCAATCAGCAACTGGCAATTATGTGGCACAGAGTATTACGCATTTGGCCTGCCTGGATACTGGAACCCATCAATGTTGTCAACCTGCTTATTCCTGGAGGAAAGTCGCATGAGATCGACAACAACACCCAGGGTGATCGAGATGTGCACAACCTTTTGGATCAAATTCCACCACATCTTCAAGTTACTACTGAGGAAGAGATTCGCGGTGAAGCCGGTTTACGGTCAATGGGAATACCGATAGGAGCACCCTTTGTTTGCTTGACTGTAAGGGATAACGCTTATCTAGCTGCACATCTGGCCCACGGTAACTCCGATCCATTTAACTACCATAACTATCGGGATAGCGATGTCCAAAACTATGTGTTGGCTGCGGAGGCGCTTGCAGATCGTGGTTTCTTTGTAATTCGCATGGGTGCCAAGGTACATGCAGCCATAAACAGCACACACCCAAAGGTGCTTGACTATGCCACAAATGACATGCGTAGCGATTTCATGGATATTTATTTGGGCGCGAAGTGTGCGTTCTGCATTTCTGTAGGCACTGGTTTTGATGCAGTGCCACTTATCTTTCGTCGTCCAATTGCCTACGTAAACATGGTACCAGCTGGTTATTTATTTACATTTAGCGATCAGTTTGTTGGGATTTTTAAGCATCATCTAGATGCTGACAGTAAACGAGAGTTGTCCCTTTCCGAAATTTTCGCACGCGGCGTCGGATTCTGTGTTCATACATCGGACTACGAAACAAAAGGTGTAGATCTTAATGAAAACACTCCCGAAGAGATCCGCGACGTAGCCATCGAAATGGCAGAGCGCCTCGCGGACACCTGGCAAGCGCACCCGGACGACGAGGCCTTGCAGCAGCGTTTTTGGGAGATATTTCCAACCGATGCCGTAGATATTGATAAGGGCA
>JABHFC010000109.1 GCA_018676275.1 Gammaproteobacteria bacterium
ATATTTGCGGTCGGAACCAACAGTACGGGCTATATGCGTCTGCTAGCGAGCTGGTTCGATCGTCGTCGAGGACTGGCGATCTGTATAGCTGGCAGTGGTACCGGTCTGGGTTTCGCCTATGTCCCTGTGATCACTCACTACGCGGTGACAGCCTACGGCTGGCGTGGTGGCTACGTGGTACTCGGTCTGATACTTCTCTGTATCAATCTACCAATTGTATTGTTCATCCTGAAAAACACTCCCGCTGATGTCAATTTGCAGGTAGATGGTCGAACGGACACTCCGGATCCGAATGCGGAGGCAGAGCGTCAGGAAGCCGGAGACACATTAAGAGAGGCCATGACAGGCCGCGATTTCTGGTGCATGGCACTGACGTTTGTCAGTGTTGCTTTTGTTCTCTATGGCATTATCCCGCACCTTGTACCACTGCTTGAAGACCGAGGGTTCGAAACCGAAACTGCAGCGTGGATCGCATCGCTGTTTGGAATTGCTACATTTGGCGGTCGTATCCTCATAGGCTGGTTGGTTGATCATTTCGAGGCACGCTCGGTGGCACTGGTTTTTTTCTGGTTATCCGCAATCGGTATGGGTCTGTTGGCCATCGATCTACCTTTTTGGGCGGTATTGTTATCAGCGGTTCTTCTCGGTGGCAGCCTCGGGGCCGAGGTCGACATGCTGGCCTATCTCGTCAGCCGTTATTTCGGGCTGCGAAGCTTCTCACAGATATTCAGTGTGCTGTTTGCGATGGTAATGTTCAGCATGAGTCTCGGGCCTGTAATCTTCGGTGCCGTCTACGATGCGACCAACTCATACACAATAGTGGTTGCCGCCGGCGTACCCGCCTGCATTTTTGCAATTTTTATGCTCAGCCTGTTAAGAGCTCGGCCGGTAGAGCATTTGAGTGAGCTGCGTGCAAAAACGACCTTGACTAAAGAACCTGAAACTCAAGAAGAAAATTCGTAATGGTGACGTTTGAAATAAAAGCGATTAAAGCGGGCAAAAAAAACTGTACGCTTTAATTATCTAATCATCGTTGAAAGTTCTTTAGATTGTGATGAACGGATCAGGGGTTCTCTCTATTTTTCCGGCAGTCTTTAAACTTGGTTATTGAGTCGAGATTGGAAACAATAGGCGGGTATGACATCTTTTTCAACCCTGATATTTTTCCTTAGCCAGATATTATTTCATCGGTGATGAGTGGGTTTACGTGAAGAGTTCCAGCAAATAATTATTCCAGTGTTTAACCGTTTTAGTATGTGTTTTCCTGACGGTATCTTTTAAGAAATATTTCTGCAAAGTTTCTGATACAAACACTAATTATTGATACCATTAATTAAGCTTTCCAAATTCTTTTCGATTAAGAGAAAACAAATGATATTGGGCGTTATCGCTGATGATTTTACTGGAGCTACTGATATTGCAAGTTTTCTGGTTGAAAACGGTGTTCGAACTGTTCAGCTGAATGGTATACCTGATAATGATATTGTTATCGATACAGAAGCCGTTGTTATCAGTCTAAAATCACGTTCCTGTTCAAGCGACGAAGCAATTTCACTTTCATTAGAAGCCTTGACCTGGTGCCAGGCCCGCGGTGCAGACAAGATATTCTTTAAATACTGTTCGACATTCGATAGTACGGAAGATGGCAATATTGGTCCTGTTACGGATAGCTTGATGGAGGGGATGGACGAAAACCTGACGGTGGTCTGTCCCGCGCTTCCCGTTAACGGACGAACTGTTTACAAAGGTTATTTATTTGTCGGTGATGTTTTGTTGAATGAGTCGGGTATGCAGAACCATCCAATAAACCCTATGAAAGATGCGAATCTGTTACGACTGATGGACAGGCAATCTCAGGGTAAAACCGGGCTTATTGATATATTAACTATTCGCGAAGGTACAGAATCAATATTGAATGCTTTGCGAGGTCAAAAACGCGTGGGCAACAAGTATGTTGTTGTCGATGCGATTAGAATGGAGGATCTGCATGTTATTGCGGAAGCAAGTTACGATTTCCTGAACCTTTTCACAGGAGGTTCAGGCCTGGGGGAGGGTATTGCAAAACATATCTGCAAGAACCCAGACAATATCATACAAGCTCAAAATGAGGGTATACCCGAGGTTGGCGCTTCGGTAGTTTTATCCGGTTCATGTTCGGAAATGACGCAAAAACAGGTGGAAAACTACCAGTCCATTGCCAAGTCTTATCAGTTGGATATGGAACAATGCATAGATAGCGCTAATTATGTAGATGAGGTTCTATCCTGGTACATGGCACAGGAAAATAATAATTTTGCTCCTCTTATTTATTCAACAACGGATGCGCAAGAGCTTTGTGTTTTGCAGGATAAATATGGCCGTGAAAAATCAAGCAATGGCATCGAAACTTTTTTTCATCACCTGGCAAAAAGATTGAGTACAGAAAACGTAAGAAATTTTATTGTTGCCGGTGGGGAAACTTCAGGTTCTATCGTTCAGGCATTAGAAATAGAAGGTTTTTATATCGGTCCTGTAATTTCGCCGGGTGTGCCCTGGGTGAAATCACTTAATAAGGATATTTCGCTTGCTTTGAAATCAGGTAATTTTGGGGATGTGGATTTCTTTACAGAAGCGCAGAAGTTTTATAGAAGATAAATCCTAAGTCACGTTAAGAATTCGATTTACCTAGGTCAGCCAAGGTAGGCATCAAACCATATCTACCACGATATGTTTATCAAGAGGTAGAATTTTTCGCTGCGGAAATACCCCGCCTAGGGAACGGAATGTACAGTCTATACATATCATGTTATTCTTAATAATATTATTAATAATATTTACTTTCAAAACGATAGACCAACGCTAATTGATACTGATTAGTAGTAGCTATCGACCAGTTATTGAAACAAAGAAATTTAGATAAAATGCAGGATTTTTAGCATGGATAAACAGTATCAACAGCTTATTGAGCTGGGGAAATACCTGGTCAAATACGGCTACGCCCGGGGTAGTGCTGGTAATCTTTCTGTTCGCCTGGATGATGGCAATATATTGGTAACACCTACGAATTCTCACCTGGGTGCGCTTGTGTCGGAAGAATTGTCTTTGATATCGATTGATGGTGAGCATCTGGCAGGGAAAAAACCATCAAAAGAGTTTCCCTTTCATATCTCGGTTTATTGTAAGTCAGAAGAATCCAATTGCGTTATTCATTTACATTCAACCTATCTGACGGCCCTGTCCTGTATAAAAGGTCTCGATCCCAAAAATGTTATTCAGGCGTTTACACCCTATGTGGTAATGAAAGTTGGGGACCTGCCGCTTGTTCCTTATTACAAACCAGGGGCCATCGAAATAGCGGAAGAAATCGAAAAGCTTGCCCGAAATCATTCAGCATTTTTGTTAGCAAATCACGGTATTGTGATTTCTGGTCCTGAGCTATGGGGCACTTGTTACAGCTTTGAGGAGCTGGAAGAAACTGCAAGACTATATTTTTTACTTAAGGAACATGATGTTCAGTATATTAACGAGACAGAATTGCAAAAATTAAAAAAAATGAAAAAGAATGGTTAAATTTGCTGCCAACTTATCCATGTTATTTACTGAAGTTGCTTTTCTGGATCGTTTCCAGAAAGCAGGAGACTTCGGTTTCAAAGCTACGGAATATTTATTTCCTTACGCATACGAACCGGATCTGCTCGCAGGGAAACTGAAACAACATAAACTTAAACAGGAATTATTTAACTTACCACCCGGAAACTGGGAAAAAGGGGAAAAAGGACTTGCAGCACTACCTGAACGACGAGCTGAATTTGAGCAAAGTCTTGAAACTGCGCTTGTTTATGCAAAGGCATTGGACTGTAGAAAACTTCATGTTATGGCAGGTGTACTTGAACCTCAAAAAGATTTCAAAATATATGAAGATACGTTCATCAAAAATTTTCGAATAGCAGCTGATTTCTTTGAACCTTACGGAATTATGCTTCTGATCGAACCGCTTAATGTTTATTCCGCTCCAGACTACTTTATCGCCCATCAGGCTGCTGCAGTTGAACTGATAAAAAAGATTGAACGTGAGAATGTTAAATTACAGTTTGACCTGTTTCATGCTCAGATAATGGATGGTGATATCACACGAATGATGCATGATTTTAAA
>JABHFC010000110.1 GCA_018676275.1 Gammaproteobacteria bacterium
TGGACGACCAGTGTTCGTGTCGTATTCAGTGTGATGATCGATGCCCAGCACAGAGGCATGAAGTTGATTGTTGTTGATCCGATCTGCACTGCAGCGGGCAGCCGTGCGGACCAATGGTTACCTATCAAGCCTGGAACGGACGCCTCGTTCGCCCTGTCCATGGCTAATGTGCTGGTGAATGAACTGGGTATCTATGATGAGGATTTCCTCAAACAACATACCAACGCCCCCTATCTAATTGCAGATGATGGGCACTATGTTCGGGATTCCAACAGCAATAAGCCGCTGGTATGGGATGAAACGAAAAACCGGGCCATCCCTTTCGATGAAGAAGTAGAATTTGCAGCTCTGGCGATCACCGGAAGCTATGAGGTAAATGACAAGAGCTGCACTCCGTCTTTTCAAAACCTTAAGGAACACCTGCTGGCTTATACTCCTGAAGAAGCGGCCAAAATCACTGACATTGCGGCAGATACTATTCGAAATATAGCGAAGGAATTTGGCGAGGCAGCGAATATCGGCGCTACCATTGATATCGATGGCCAGACATTGCCCTTAAGAGCCGCTTGCGTCAACTGGTATCGGGGACCTTGCGCACACCGGCATGGTTTTCTGACCGGGTTCTCGCTGCAACTTCTCAATATGATCATCGGCGCTATTGATGTTCCCGGTGGGCACCTGGGATCGAATCCGGTTGGACCGTGGTGGGAACCAGGTACAAGCGACGAAGGTTTGCTACTTCCGCCTGAGCACCCACTCGCCCATCAGGCCCTGGATCCCTATCCAGGTAGAATACCTAAAAGCCCGGAGTCGGTAATCGGTATGGAGCTCTTCCCCGTCGCGCCATATGCTAGTACTTTAGCCTACGATATATTGCTGCATCCCGAGGTCTACAACCTACCCTATGATCCGGAGCTACTCATTGTCTGCCGTAGTAATCCTATGATGAGTACCATTAACCCCGGGATTGTTGAACAGGCACTGAAAAAAATACCGTTTATTCTCGCCTTCGCTTTCAATATAGATGAGACGACGGAGATGGCGGATATGGTCTTGCCGGATGCCCATTATCTGGAACGACTGGATGCATTTACCAATGCGCCTTACAATTTCCTCGAAGCAGGTCCCGGACCATGGAACTTTATGATCAGACAACCAGCGGCTGAGCCACCTGCCGGTGTCAAACACTGGATGGAGGTGATGTTTGAGCTGGCCAGGCGCGTGGGTTTTCAGGAGGATCTTAACGTAATGTTGAATCACACCTTACCCATGAAAGATCCTTATACCCTCGAGCCAGAGATGGATTATAGCTGGGAGGAGATTACCGATCGCTGGCTCAAATCTCATTTTGGAGAGGAGCAGGGGCTGGACTGGTTTAAGGAAAATGGATTTATTAACTATCGAGAGAAAACCGTTGAAGAAGCCTACCCCAGACCCTTCCTTTCATCTCGAATACCTATCTACCTGGAGCACTTTCTGGATATTGGTGAAAAGCTGAAAAAAGTAACTGAAGAGGCAGGTATCCCCTGGGACGTATCTGATTATCAAGCCTTACCGGACTGGAAGCCCTGCCAATCACATCTTGAAGACGAGAATAGCGAATATGATCTGTTTGCTGTGAACAGTAAAGCCGCTTATCACACATTTTCTTTAACCGTGGGTAATCCGGTACTCACCGAGATTCAGAACTCTCATAAATTTGGTTCCAATGTACTGCTTAATCCGAAAACAGCCGAGAGAAAACAGATTAATGATGGTGATGAAGTCTGGGTTGAATCAACAGCAGGGTTCAAAGTAAAAGGCACCGTCAAGCTGACAAATTGCGTTAGACCTGATGTGGTTGGTTTTATGGGTCTTTATGGAAAATGGGCAAAGCATGTCAGTGAAGAGGCACGTAAAGGTCCGCACTTCAATACACTGCTTCCATACAGCCGGGAAAGAATAGATACAGTGGCAACTACAGTAGACATGTGTATCAAGGCAAAGGTTTATCCTGTAGCCGCTGTTAAGAGTGGATTGCGTGGTTCTATCGCGTCCACCTTGCAGCGTCTCGTCGGCATCAATTAATCCTGAGACTGGAATAAATAATAATCAGGATGTAGATATCTGGACTAGCTAACAGGCAACAAAAAAACACAGTTCGGGCAAAGATCACTGTAGATTTGCAATACACCGAGATGATTTTGTCATTCTTTTATGCAGGCCTGGAGCGAACGCACGATTTTTGATAACAGGATCAGCTCACTTTTCGTAGACTACCTGTCCATTAAAAATGGTCATGCCCACCTCCACCTCTAAAATTACATCGACGGTATAGACAACACCATTACGAAAAATGGTATCAACTACTTCCGATTGTATTTTCGCTGCATGAGTGAAGACTGAAAATTGCGTCAGCATCAAAGCGAAAACAAGCGATAAAAAAAACAAGCGTGATTTATTATTAGTCATAGTTGTAACGAGTTCTATAACTTGAAATTGTGAATCTTTTAGATCTGATTAATTTCAGATCTATTTAATCGACTCCGCTGCGACATGGATGGCTTCACGAATCTTCAGATAGGTACCGCAGCGACAAAGATTTCCCGACATGGCATCATCTATATCAGCATCGTCTGGATTCGGATTGGTTTCAAGCAGGTTGATCACTGACATAATCTGTCCCGGCTGACAGTAGCCGCATTGAGGTACCTGCAGATCCAGCCAGGCTTTTTTTATCTTCGCTGCTATATCAGACTCAACACCTTCGAGCGTGGTTATTTGTTTATCTTTGAGAGAGCCTACAGGGACAACACAGGATCTAACTGGTTTGTTGTCAACATGGACAGTGCATGCACCGCAAACCGCAATTCCACATCCAAATTTAACTGCATTTAATCCTAGATAGTCTCGTAAGACCCAAACAAGAGGTACATCCGCTTCGACATCCAGGTTATGTTCTTTTCCATTGATTTTTAAATTTATCATATTGGTTTCGCTGTAGCTTGATAATTAATTCACTTTGGATTCCATTAGTCTGTTCAATTCTCCGAATCAAATTGGTCAACCCAAGTTATGATGCAAGTGCTGACTGAACACGCTCAGTTATGAACGGCATATGTCGCAGGTGCTTTCCTGTTAATCGATTGAAGGCACAGGCAATTGCAGGCGCCACCAGCACTGCTCCTGTCTGGCCAACACCTGTTGGCGTATCGCCATTCGCCAATGTTTCTACATGAATGTTGGGCACATCGGATATTCCGGGTATAACATAGTCATGATAATTCGATTGCTGCACGAGACCATTTTTAAAAGTAATTCGTTCTGTTAAAGCATTACCCAGCCCAAAGACAACAGAGCCAATGATTTGATCACGGGTATTATCCGGCTGCACAACAACGCCAGGATCAACTGCAACCCAGAACTCATGTACTTTGATCTGATAATCAGTTATTGATATTTCCGCTGCACCCGCAATCAGGGTACCGTGGTATTCAGCGAAAGCGACGCCCACTTCTCTACCCTTTGCTCGCGCCTTGCCCCAATCTGCCATTTCAGCAACTGTGTTCAAGACCTCCTGCCCACGTGCCGAATGTTGTAGATGCTGTAAGCGAAATTTTACCGGGTCTACACCCTGCTCATTCGCAAGCTCATTCATAAAACCCTCGACTGCGAATTTATTCGGCGTCCAGCCAACACCCAACACTGAGTAAGTGCGGATACCGGGCCTTGTTTCCATATGTTCAGCCAGTTGCTTCGGAAAATCATAGATATGATGCTCTGTACCAGCCATCGAAACCACAGGTCGACGATCAATTGCTTCGTAAATAATAGTCTCGGCGGTGGCCAGTGGTTCCTGCACCGCAACCCGATGGTGCCAGGCCGATACTCTTGTTTCAGAATTAATTGTGGCACGTAACAAATGTGCAGACATTGGCTTAAACCAGCCTGCGGCCAGGTCATCCTCTCGGGTCCAGATAATTTTAACGGGTTTTTCCAGTTGCCGAGATAACCACGCAGCATCATCAACAAAATCCATTTCATACACTGAACGTCGACCAAATCCACCTCCCAGCATTGATCGGTGTACCGTAATATTCTCAATTGGTATTCCCGTGGCTCTCGCGACAGCGCGTAAAGTTACCGAAGGCGCCTGTGTACCGACCCATGCTTCAACTTGTGTACCTCCTTCTTTAACCCATACAGTTGCATTCAATACTTCCATCTGTGCGTGATAAACATAATCAGACTGATATTCCCTTGTTATCACTTTGTCACTTTTGTTTAATTCAGAATGCACGTCACCATGCTGATTCCAGACGTAGCCTTCATGATCAAGCTTGTTGGCCAATGCCATATGCTCTTGCATGGCTTTGTCACTGTCAAAGTCATTGACATCACCTACTCGCGACCATTCTATTTTTAATTTGACGCGACCCTGCACAGCGCTGTGGTAGTTGTCCGCTATCACTACGACACTGTTTTCGCGTACAAACACATCCTTTACTCCTTTAACCTCGCGTGCAGCGACATCATCGACCTTGACGACTTTCGCTCCCATAACCGGGCTGCGAACAGCAACGCCATATACCAGTCCTGGGGGATCTTCGTTAATGGAATAGGGCGAGGTTCCTAGTACTTTGTCAGCTACATCACGTCTCGGCACGGAGTGTCCAATCAAACGAAATTCGGATGGTGATTTTAAATCGTGCGGAGTAATTTCAGGCTGTTTTTCAGGAACACTTGCAAAGCTTGCAATATCACCGTAACTAATAGACTGACCACTCTTTTTATGGATAACTAAACTGGGTTCGGTAGCTAGTTCACTTACAGGCACTTGCCATTTTTCAGCAACGTTATCCAATAGAACGCGTCTGGCCTGGGCACCGTAGATTCTCAGTTTGTCATAATAACCTGTGACAGACATACTCGACGCGGTGTATATGGCACCCATGAATTTAGGGTTGCCATATATTTCATCATTCACCGGCGAGAATTCTATTTCAACATCTTCCCAGGCTGCATCTAATTCTTCGGCGAAAATCAATGGTAACGCGGTCATTGATCCCTGACCCATTTCATCTGCCGCAGAATATATTCTTATTTTACCGTCTGCCGAAATGTTCACCCAGACATTGGCTGAATAATCCTTATTCGACACGGCAAGGCCTTGCTCAATATCCTCTGCTTTTTCACATCCCAATAATCCACCCAAAGCAAAACAAAATGTTAAACCCGCACTCTGTTTAAGAAAATCTCTGCGGCTTTCATTTTCCAAATCTGTTGAGCATCCAATTGTATGGTCGTTTGTTTCAGTACTCATATATCCAACCTCAATTTCCTGACGTTCAGAACGTCATTACTTCAGCCGTCTGGATCGACTAATTATTCTTACACCAATGTTGAACTGCAGCGTCGGCATTCCTGTTTCGCGGTCAGAATAATAAAGCAATGAAACAGTTTTAGCGGGCAAAAGCACTATCAGGGAGAGCCAGAATTGCCTTCCAAACATCGTGCATGGATTTTCGTGCATGGCGGGAAGCGTGATTAACATCATGCTCCAATATAGCTGATATTATGTCTTCATGGCGTGTAATCCACTGCTCATGTTTCGTATTAACCGTCAGCCCTTCCATTGCAAGGCGAAACAATGGTGCCTGAAGGCGAGTACGTATTTCAGACAGGACCTTATTACCTGAAATCTCTGCCAATACGCCCCAGAAGCGGGCATTCTCTTTCATATAATCTTGAACCTTATAAATCCTGTCAGAGTCCGCATGAAATTTTCTGGCAATTGTAAGTGATTCCTGTAATCGCTTACGGTTCTGCTGTTCGTTTAATTGCTTGGCGACTTTCTTGACAATAAGAATCGAGACTTCTTCAAGCACCTCAAAAATGTTCTCCACTTCTTCTTTCGAGGCTTTACGAACAGAAGCGCCACGATTTTTGTCAATTTGAACCAGACCCTCAGTTTCGAGACGTTTGAACACTTCGCGAACACGTCCACGAGTGATACCCAAATGCTGCATTACATCAATTTCGATTAGGCGCTGGCCAGGAGCAAAACGACCCTGTTGAATTTCATTTCTCATCAATTCAATTGCGTCTTCCACATTTTTATTGTTAGTTTCGCTTTTTTTACTACCGATACTCATAAGTGACTATCCCGATCTTCCATACATATAAATGTTGTAAATTCGCTGATCTTAATTAAACACTGAAATTATAGCTCAAGATGCAAATGTATGTTCATCATTTAATGAAGATGATATTTAGTTTTACAGTTGGTATCAACTTGAAAAAAATCACTACATCTACGACTCAGAATGTTAAAGATTATCCGTATAGTATTAGCAGGATCTCACACCATGATCTTTCTTTTAAGGACTAAAACCCCTGGAGTTGTATGGAACACAGTTTTAATTAATCATGATGTTGACGAGTACTGTTTTCTATTTGCACACGAAAACCGGAGCGAACCTGCGGAAAATAATCCCATATGGCCAGATGCTGGGTACATCGATTGTCCCAGAAAGCAACCGAATGTGCTTGCCAACGAAATCGAACATGAAAATACTGGTTTTCTATGTGCTGGTACAAATAATCCAGCACGAATCGGCTTTCGTCCATACCCAATTCGTTAATGTGACTGGTGAACCCACGGTTCACGTTAATGACTTTACGAGATGTCTCTGGATGTTGAGTAATTACCGGATGAACAGCTTTCGGGTATTTGCCTTCAGGATCAAAGCGACCAAAAGCCAGCATCCCATCATGGGTGGCTGTCAGACCTTCAAGATAGTTCTTCATTCTGTCTGACAAATGATCATAGGCCGCGTACATACTGGCAAAGATGGTGTCTCCACCTATGGGTGGAATTGTATGCAGGTAAAGTATACTGCCCATAGGAGGACTCTCAACGCATGACATATCGGTATGCCATACTTCTCCTGATACGTTTTTGGAATTTTCATCAGCATGTAACTTCCGCACTTCCGGATGTTCTTCGGATAGTCCTTTCAGAGCATGTCTCTGCAGATCTCCGAAGTAATGCCCTACTCTCTTTAGTGAGACCGGGTCCAATTGATCTTGATCGCGGAAAAAAATTACCAGATGCTCAGTAATTGCTCGATTTATATCTTCAAGCTGAGCTTCAGTCAAAGGTTCTGCCAAATTAATCCCTGATACAACTGCTCCGATTCTTGGCGTCAGTGGAGTCACACTAATTGTTGCGTATGTCAAAACCTTACCTCGATTTTCCTAATTAATGAAGCATACAATGTACGCCTATTATCCCAGACTACTGAAAAAATTTAACGTCCTTTGGATTTCAAGGCATCCAGTATTTTTTCCGGTGTCATTGGTGGATCTATCCTTACTCCAAGAGCATTATAAACAGCGCTTGAAATAGCGATTGGTACAGCACATGTTACACCTTCACCAATACCTTTGGCGCCAAAGGGCCCGTCTTCATCGTAGACTTCTCCAAAATATATTTCAGGATCCGGCATATCCATCGGTCCCACAACTTTGTAATCCATGAAATTTGGATTAAGTATGGCACCCGTTTCATCATCGAATACCAGGTTCTCGGTAGTGCATAAACCCATGGACTGATAATAACCACCGGCTACCTGATTTTCACACACGGCGGGATTCACCACCGTACCACTATCATGATAGGCAACGAACTTAATAACTTTCATCTGAGCGGTTCGGGTATCAATTTCTATTTCAGCAAAGTCCGCCATCATCATTTTACCTGCCTTATGAAATTCAACGCCCTTTGAGGCACTTCCAATTACTTCGGGTGCTGCTAGGTATTCGTAAATAGGTTTACTCATCAGTTCTTTCAGTTCAATGCCGACATCCTCTGTACCTTTGACATAGATACGACGATTCTTTATATCCAAATCCTCTGGATTAGCTTCAAGCTCCTTTGCAGCAAATTCCAGTAGCTGTTCTTTTGCGTGTTCTGCGGCCGCCTTCGTTGCCCTGGACACCATGTGCATACCATTGCTGCCGAAAGTTACCATCGTATGACCGACGACTTCTGTGTCACCATCAACAACGTTAATATCTTCCAGTTCCACACCCATTACTTCGGCTGCCACCATTGCCTGTGTTGTATCACCACCCTGCCCCATCCTGCCTATACCTGTGGTGAGAACCATGGTGCCATCCGGATTGACCTTTAGTGTAATACCATTGAAACCAAAGAAAGCCAGCCCGCTAATATGGGTAGAAATACCCATACCCACACCACGTATTTTATGACCATCAACAGATGATGGTTTACCCCAGCCTTTCCATTTATCCTTCCAGCCGATTTTTTCTGCACCTTTGCTGATACATTCCGCCAAACCGGAACTGGTCAATTCAACTTCAGGTGTTTTATTGAAAAGCAACTTTGCAAACAAGACCTCCTGCGAAGTATGACAAATGTCTCCAGTTTGCCAATGATTCTTCAGGCGAAATTCGACCGGATCCATACCAATTTTTTCCGCCGCCATATCAATGGTCTGTTCCATTGCGTAAGCCAGGGTCAGATCCCCCACCCCACGCATACACCCGGCAGGTAAAAGATTCGTCGCAACTCCAATGAATTCGGCACGACCATGTTTGGTTGTATAAATATCGGCTACCGATTGATAGGGATCGAATTTATTTCCATAGGCTCCATTATCCATTAGGTGACGATACGATTGAGAGACCATAGTGCCGTCTTTCTTTATACCTATTTTTGCATCTATCAGTGGTTTCTCCCTACGCTTGACTGTCGTCATTACTTCATCGCGGGTTAGTATCAATCGTACAGGTCGTTTTGCCTTTCTTGCTAGCGCAACAGCAAGAAACATAAAGTTGTTGCCCCACCATAAGCCAAACGAGCCACCCGTCGGAGTGCTGTGCACTCTTACTTTGTTAGGGGAGAGTTCAAAAAATTCCGTAACTGCATCCCGAATCCAGAACAGTGCCTGTGTAGATGTCCATATGGAAACCTTGTCTCCTTCCCAATGGGCCATGCAGGAATTTCTGTCCAGCGGAGCATGCTGCTGGTTACCCATCGTAATCCGGTTTTCAATAATATGATCCGCTTCCTTAAAACCTTCCTCAATGTCACCCCATTCAAAAACTGATGGATCCAGAGCATTTGGTCCCCACGGGTGTACTTGTGGCGCACCAGGTTTGATAGATTCCTCCATATCAAATATCGCAGGTAGTTCTTCGTACTCAACTTCAATCAGCTTGATCGCTTCCTTTGCAACGTCTTCATCAATTGCAGATACCACCGCCACTTCATCGCCAACATAACAAACTTCCTGCGATATCATTGGACCACGGAAATTGAAACTAAAATCGTGCCATGGTGAATTGCAGGTCTTTTTCTTGCCGGTAATTTCATCTTTGTGAGTAATAACCGCACTGACACCAGGTAAGGCTTCTGCGGCGGATGTATCTATATGTACGACCTTTGCATGTGCGTAAGGGCTGCGGAGAACTTTGGCATAATGCATGCGTTGCAAAGGCGGTATATCACCTGCGTATTTTAATCTACCGGTAACTTTCTCGTAGCCATCAATCAGCGGCAGGCTTTTACCAATTATAGAGGTTTCGTCTCTCATCATTAACTCCTTGCGATTTCAGCGGCATTCATTATTGATTTTACAATCCGCACATAAGTTCCACATCGACATAAATGACCCGCAATCGCCTTTCTTACCTCAGACTCGGTAGGCTCAGGGTTTTCTTCAAGCAAGGCTTTAGCAGCGATGATCATGCCCGGTGTGCAATAACCGCATTGCATACCATGATCATCAATGAATGTCTGTTGTAGTGGATGTAATTCATCATCCCCCTCAATTCCTTCAATGGTAGTCCATTCATGTCCCTCTGCATCGACGGCCATCCTCAAACAGGAAAATACTGGTTTACCGTCCATCAAAATCGTGCATGAACCACAGGTACCCATTTCACAACCGGTCTTCGTACCCGTTAAGCCGATCTTTTCCCTTATGACATAGGCAAGTGACCAGTGGGTCTTTACATCTACAGGGCAATCTTCCCCGTTTATTTTTAAATTTATCGAATTCATTTTAATTCTCCTGTTTAGCCCTGTGCGATTGCTTTTTTCAAAGCATCTTCGACGCCGCATTTGACCCATAAAGCTCGCAACTCAGAGGAAGCCCGAAAATCATTAATACACTCAACATCGTTCGACGCTACAGCGGCCTTTTCTATCAATGCCTCATCAATCTTTTGATTAACGAGAATTTCTTCTGCTGCAATTGAACGCTTTGGCACACCCGCCAATGTCGCTGCACCTACCGATACTCTTGCTTCTTTACAGGTACCATCATTTTCAAGAGCCAGTCTTACCGCGACATTAACAATGGGCAAGTCAGCAGCGGTCCGCTCGAATTTACTAAACCCGCCCCTGGCATTTTCTATTGGTTTTGGTAGCTGTACTTCGACAACCATTTCTCCCGTCTCCAGTGCAGTATTCAAATAACCTAAATGGAAATCCTGCATGGATACGCTCCTGGTGCCATTACTACCGCCGATAATGATATTCGCGTCGTAGGCAAGTAAGGTTGTCGGCATATCTACCTCTCCGGCAATACATACTTCACCACCAATAGTCGCCATATTTCTGACTTCATTGATGTTAAGTTCATTAACGGTCTCGGCAAATATCTTGTAATCGCCACTACTAGTGATTTCATGATTAAATAATTCATTCAAGGTCGTCGTTGCACCGATCTTTAATGTGTCATCTTCAATCTTGATATAACTCAAACCGAGTTTTTTGATATTGACAACTGCCTCCACCTCATCAAACAATTCCTCTCTGTGCCCCATGAAGAAGGTATTGCCTGCAACAGGTATCGCGGCATCACCATATTTGCTTAGTAAAGCGTAAGCTTCATTTAATTCTGTCGGACTGTAGTATTCCATCGATTTGCTCTCTTGTTATATAGGTTTATCCAACTCGGTAGCCAAAACTAACTACCGGATTCTTTCCCATCACTGCTAACATCTGTATCTTCCAGCGTATGTTTAATGTTGTCTTCAAACTCCTGAAACAGACTATTCATCTGTCCTGCTGCCACCTTTTCAATAATTGCCCCACCAAGGCCTGATGCCTTAACAACGCCAGCAAAAATAATTTTTGTCTCACCAGCTGAAATCGTTTCCAGATCAGTAGTGCCCGTTATAGTCAACTTGTAGTGATTTGAACGTTCAAATAATCGACCTTCACCGACAAACTCAGAATGTGTCGGTTCCTGCATTACAACAGCCTTGGTCCTTGCCTTTGCTTTGCGCGTGGTACGCAGGACTTTTGTTTCCAGCTCCCAGTCAAATTCTGTCTCACTTATTTTAGTAACTTTCTTGCAACCGGGAATGCATAAACTGAATCGTTCCATATCACTGACCAGGCCCCAGGTATCATTCAGTGTGGCCTTGACATTAATTTCTTTGGTAATTTCGGGCATCAAATTAATTCCTGTTAGAGTTTAGTTTTTCAAACTCCGCCATGATCACGTCATCACGGCGTATCTTGTCTATCTGCACGTTGTCACGAAAACGATGCAGTTTTTCGAAACTGAGAGTCGCGCTAATCAATTCCTCATCATAACCAGCCTGGGCATAGATGTAATTGAAGCGCGGGAATGAAGGACCAGCTATGGTGCTGTGTCCATAAAATGATTTAGTATTTTCTTTGCCTACCAGGTTAGCACTGGCGGTGTAGAGTACATTTTCCGTTGCCCGGGCACCGGTTTGCTGTGTGATATATTCAGGTCTGCCTGGCGCGTCCATACTCGCAGTGCTATTGAGAATAAGTCGCGCACCTTTTAGCATAAGGATGCGTGCCAACTCAGGAAAATTCCAGAAATCAACGCAGATGAGAACGCCGACAGGACCAAAACGTGTTTCGAAAACCGGTACTGCATCGCCACCCTTAAAACATTCACTCTCGGTAAACATCGGAGGCCTGCCGAGATGTAATTTCCTGTAAGTACCGATCAGCCCTTCAGGCCCTATAAAAGGACAGGCAATGTAGCAAACACTTTTATCTTCACTGTCTCGCTCCGGCATGCCGAAGGTCACATACATATTATGCTCAGCGGCTAATTCACAGATAACATCTACAGAAGGACCAGGAATGGTTTCTGCCAGTTCGCTATGAAGAACACGTTTCTCGTCAGCTTCATACCCACTCAGGCATAGTTCGGGAAAGACGAGAATATCGACACCCTGTAAGGCACCTTCGACTATGAAGCGTTTTATTTTTTCAAGATTAGCAGCCTTGTCGCCCCATATGCTGCGAAAATTCACACAGCCCACGGTGACATGACTGGCATACTTATCATAAGGTGCGGGGATCATAAAATTAACAAGCCTTTTCGCTATCAGGGCTGGCGAGCCAGATAATGTGCCTGCCCCGGACGTAGTTCAACCGGTTCGCCATCTTCAACGATAACTTCACCACCGAGAATGGTATGAGTTGGCCAACCCTTCAAATTCCAGCCATCATAGATGCTCCAGTCAATCGCTGATTTCAGTTTATCAGCGGACACTGTTTGCTCCTTTTCCAGGTCGACAATGACGATATCTGCATCACTACCCTCTTCCAGGGAACCTTTCTGAGGGTAGACGCTAAATACTTCGGCGGGATTTTTGCAGCAAACCTTGACGACAGTTTCAATTGGGATGCGCCCCTTGTTTACACCCTCGCTCAGCATAATGGGCAGGAGCAATTCGGATATATTGCCAAGCCCCATAGGCGCTTCCCAGATATTGTCACCTTTCATCTCCAGGTTACAGGGAGCAAGATCTGAACCCACGCATTCAATAATACCGTCTCGGATCCCTTCCCACAGTCTGTCGTTAGACGCTTTGTCGCGAATAGGTGGATTTACATTTCCACAGGCTGGGTTGGATTCGAATATGGGTGCACCTTCCTCATTATTATGGGTCAGGTACTGTGGACAGGTTTCGCCCGTTACGCGTAAACCTTCCTTGTGTGCCTGTTCAATAATATCGACGCCTTCAGCAATGGTGATGTGGGGTATATAAAGCGGACAATTCGTGTTTTTTGCCAGATATATAGCGCGATGCATACATTCAGCCTCTACAAAAGAAGGTCGCGACTCGTTCCACACCTTGTAATCATTTCGCCCCTGCGCAATAAATTCATCACGCAGCATCAGGTGAATATCAATATTTTCGCAATGACAGGCTGCCAGCGAATTGCCATCCTGTTTGGCGATCATGCTGAAGCCTTTGAATACCGCGCCGTCGTCGGTCGCAGTTATACCAAGTAAATCCGCGTGCGGCCCTTTGTAACCCATATTGAATTTAAAGGAAGTTATGCCTATTTCTTCAGGACAGCTTTGAATATCGTTCGTGGTCGCGGCGTCAATCACCATCAGGTGCCAGAAGGCATCGACAAAACTTTCTTTATCAAACTGTTCTTTCAAGCCATCAAATTGCTTGATGATGCCGTCTTTAACGACAAGAACATAAATGCCGAGCGTGGTGACGCCACCACAGGCTGCCGCGCGGCTTTCACTGGCCAGATTATCAAAGGTATTCTCGTAACCCATGTGCGCATGCGGATCCACAATACCCGGTAGAATATGTTTACCACTGGCATCGATCTCGCGCTTTGCACCTGAAATGCTCCCCGGGGCGCCAATCGCCTGGATTTTCCCCCCGGATATCGCCAGATCAGCGCTTTTTGTCTCTTCAGGAGTGACTATCTTCCCGCCTTTTATCAATAAATCGCAGCTCATTTTGTTACTCTCCATCATCTATGTTCGGGAATAATCTTCCACCGTATTCGACATGTTTTTCTGGTGCTTCAAATTATAAAAATAGTATAATTATTAATAATTTTATTTGCAATGACAAATTTAAGTTCTTAATAAACCTGTGTATTAATTCCCAGTCGATTTATTTACAATTTCATTAATTTTCCAAAATGTTACATTATTTTCTAATGCTGGTTACCAATGAATAAAGTCCCCGTCACGATTATCGCAGGTTTCCTCGGCAGCGGTAAAACCACCTTACTGAATCACGTATTAACCAGTGAGCACGGATTGAAAATTGCTGTACTGGTCAATGATTTTGGTGAAATAAACATCGACTCTCAGCTTATTACTAATGTCGAAGGTGAAACCATTAGCCTCGCCAACGGCTGCGTTTGCTGCACTATACGCGATGACCTTGCCAGAGCGGTTAGGGAATTAGTTGATAGTGGGGAAAATTATGAATACATCATTACGGAGACCAGCGGAGTTTCTGAACCTGCCGCCGCCGTAATGGGCCTGGTAATGCCTCCGGATTTATCAGCAAAGATTCAAATTGATGCGATTATTACCGTTGTCGATGCAGAACAGGTACTTGAGTTAGAGGGCGAGAGCCTGCATCTTGCCATTGACCAGCTTGAAAGCGCCGACATCGTGGTCATCAACAAAAAAGACCTGGTTGACACAGAAAAGTTGATTGAAGTAAAAAAATGGATACAAACCCGATCACCCCAGGCAAGGATTGTTGATGCCGAGTATGGACAGGTACCTTTACCTGTTCTGATTAATACTGGCGTTCATAATCCACCAGGCGCCCGCAATCACGATGCGCATATTCACGACAAGACATTTTCTACCTGGCACATGAGCGAAAACAGGGCCCTGGTATTCCAGGCGATTTATGAATTTTTCAAATCTCTGCCCCTTTCAGTTTTTCGCGGTAAGGGCTTCCTTAATCTTGATGAGGTACCCGACCGCCAGGTAGTTGTGCAGATGGTGGGGAAACGTGTGACAATTTCCAAAGGTGAAAAATGGGGAGAAAAAGAGCGGAGTTCCGACATTGTACTAATCGCTAACTCAGATGATCACGACCAGGAAAAGATAGCTGAACAATTCAAATCCTGTCTTGCCACCGGCGCTGCACGAGCACCGAACCGTCTGGCTGATGCAGTAATAGAAATACTGCGCGCGTGATAATCAATCCCTACATTAACTAGTTACACAAAGTAATCTTTCAAATTAATATCATTCGCGCCCGGGATACGTTTACGTTCGAACTCCGTTTCCCTGCCCCAGGGTTTGGTGGCATCAATACCCAGACGTGAACGGTATATTTTATCCGGATCTCTAAAAAAGCCAGGTACATCAGGTATTACTGTTAACCTTGTATCAACCCGACTACGAGTCAACACTGCCCACCAGACATCATCAAAATTATGAATATCTACATCTTCATCTACAACAATACAAATTTTGTTGTACTGAAAGTGAGACGTAAACGTTTTCAGGATCACCTGTTTGGCATGTCCATCAAACTGCGGTTGAATGCGGACAATAGTATGCATGGGTGACGGACTACAGCTGACATCCAGGATCCCTGGCAAGCTTTTGATCAATTCCCGGTAAGTTCTGGTTGCAAATGAAACCTCCAGGGCGCGTAAGTCCTCAGGATATCCACACAATAAGCCATGGAAATACCCATCCTTGAGCCAGGTTACCGTATCTATTTCAAACACATGATTTTCGTTTATACCAACGTAATAGCCGAGGAATTCGCCGAACGGTCCTTCCTTTTTACGGACATTCGGCAGAATGCGTCCCTCGATCACAACCTGGGTATCGGCCGGCACTGAAAGATCAATACTGCGGCACTTACGCATCGGAATTTTTCCACCACGAATCTGTGATGCGATAGCCATCTCATCAACTTCGGTTGGCACAGATGCACAGGCTGCCAGAAAAACCTCTGTCGGCGGACCGATTAATATTGCTACTTCCAGTGCTTCATTTTTTTCTTCAGCTTTAGCCTGATATTTGATCAGATCATGAGGTGGTGCCAGTCGCACCAGAAGTTCTTTGTCATCCACCATCATTGAGCGGCAAAAAGATAAATTTGGTATGCCGGTTTCCGGGTCTTTTGCCAGGAATATTCCAGCCGTAATATAGGCACCACCATCACGTTCACAGTAGGTAATATGAGGTAAATCACTCATCTTGCCCTCGACAATATCAGCCTCATCCGCAAGATGCTCTTCATAATCGTCAGCTGAAGGAAGCTCAGTATTAACGAGACTGTCCCATTGTTTACAGAAATTACCCAGGGTCGTTCCTGTTAATTCACAAAGACGTCGGTGACTACCGTAAATATTCGATATAACCGGCAACGCGGTTTTTTTAACATTTTTAAATAAGATGGGGTTATCGTTTTGCTGTTGTGAGCGTGATACTACCGCCGCGAGTTCGAATTTTGGATCGACTTCGCGCTCAACGATATTCATTTCCCCACGAGCAATCAGTTTTTCAATATAATCACGCATTGTTTATATTACTATCACAGGTTTTCAGGAACAGGAAACAGCTCTTTAATTTACGATACAGGCATATCATGCTAACACGATTATTAACTATATTGTTAATATTACTTAGTGAATGTATAGTAAATGAAGCTTAAAACCCAGCAACGATTTATTTAACAATACTGAATAATAAACCGATTTATCACCATGTTAAAATCTATTGACGAAATACAAAGCCGCTTCGCTGAGTTTGATTACATAACAGATCGCTCGCTGGCAACGACAATCTTTCTGGCCGGTAATCTGGGCAAGCCTGTTTTTCTTGAAGGCGAACCCGGTGTGGGCAAAACAGAAATAGCCAAAGTTATGTCCCAGGTCCTGGATACCGAACTGATCCGCTTACAATGCTACGAAGGTCTGGACAGTAATTCTGCAATTTATGAGTGGAACTATCTGAGACAAATGCTGGAAATCCGATTACAGGAAGCACGTGGCATTGAAAAAGAAGAAATCGGTAATAGTATTTTCAACGCGGAATTTCTCCTGACAAGACCGCTGTTAAAAGCCATCCAGGCGAATGGTAAGCAACCGCCAGTATTGTTGATTGACGAAGTTGATCGCTCGGATGAAGAATTTGAAGCTTTTCTGTTGGAAGTACTTTCAGATTTCCAGATCACTATTCCTGAAATTGGCACCATAAAGGCAGAACGACCACCCATAGTCGTGCTTACTTCAAACCGGACTCGCGAGATGCATGATGCACTAAAACGTCGCTGTCTTTACCACTGGATAGACTATCCCACCTTTGAAAAGGAAATGGATATTATTTCCAAAAAAGTACCTGCCATAGAGTCAACGCTGGCAGGGCAAATCTGTCGCTTCATGGAGTTACTGCGCAAACAGGATTTCTATAAACGCCCGGGCATTGCGGAAACTATAGATTGGGCAAAAGCATTGATATCACTTGGCGTTGAAGAACTGAGTCAGGAAACCATAGATGACACTTTGTGTTGTATTCTCAAATATAAAAATGATCAGGAAAAAATATCCGATGACGATATGCAAAAACTCATTGCTTTAACGAAAAACATTAAAGGTGGACCTACCATTAAAGGTCAGGGTAGCCTGAATTAGATGTTCCACAAAAGAATAACTGACAGTGCGCTTTCTGTAGCACATTCGGTAGTTACAAATTGTCCACTATAGACCCCGGCATTACGCTTCAATCAACTCCAACATCGATGAGCATGTTTGCTCATGTGGTAAAGTTTTCCCGCTTTTTGCATGATGCCGGTGTTAACGTAAATTCTTCTAACCTGATGGATCTTTGTCGAAGTTTTTCTTACATAGACATTATTAACAAGGATGAATTTTATGAAACCGCAAAATGTACCCTGATTTCCAACCGGGATTCTCTTGATATTTTTGATGCTGCATTTCGTCAATACTGGGACCAGTTTCAATTACCAACTTCCGAAGAAGCAGTAGCTGGAGATGAAGAAGACGATAGCGATCAAAATGACAGGGAGGATCAGCCCGGCAGCCAGCAACAAAATGAGAGCGGTGAGCTGAAAAACGATGCGTCTGATGATCAGAACAGTTCAGAGTCCGATCCGGAACAAAGCGGATTCTCTGACAGAGAACTGTTGATGAAAAAAGATTTCGGTACGATGTCTGAAGCGGAAATAGAAAAGGCAAAAGATATTGTTTCTGATTTAATAGCTGTCCTGGTCAATCGAAAAAGTAAACGTTTTTCTCCGACCAAAAAAGCAGGAAGTTTTGATTTCCGGCGTATGTATCGTCACAGCATGCCTTATGGCGAATATTGTATGAAGCTTTACTACAAAAACCATCCACTGAAGAAAACCCGTCTATTATTGTTTTGTGATGTCAGTGGCTCAATGGAGCGTTACAGTCGTTTCCTGATTCAGTTAATTGCCGCAATGACAGATAAATTGGCTGATCTTGACGTCGCCCTGTTTTCAACGCGGATGACTAATTTTACGCCTTATTTACAAAGTAAAAATCTTGATGCTTTGATTACACAAATCTCCGAACAGGTACATGACTGGGCCGGAGGCACAAATATTGGCGGCAGCCTGCATGAACTCAACAAGAATTATGCACACAAAATGCTTCATTCAAGCACTGTCGCCATTATTTTGAGTGATGGCTGGGACCGTGGAGATGCCAAACAAATGCGCTCTGAAATAGAAATACTAAAACGAAATGTACATAAATTGTTGTGGTTAAACCCCTTAATGGGCAGGGAAAACTATGAACCTGTCTGTCGAGGCATACAGACTGCCTTGCCTTTCCTGGATTATTTTCTTCCTGTGCATAATCTTGAAAGTCTTGCAAATGTGATCAAAACCCTGCGTACTATTAGATATTAATATTTATCGAATTGAAACAGTATATGAATTCTTTACAAGTGCTTTTCGTCTGAGCAAAACTTGATTAGCCAATTGTGGATGTAAAATAAAAATGCAAAAAAGTTTATCTGTTTTTCATGGCTGGTATATCGTCGCGATATCCGCCCTGGGTATTTCTTCCGGGACAGCGCCATTTTTATTCGCATCACTCGGTTTATTCATGATTCCTTTCCATAATGAATTCGGCTGGAACCGAGCCGAAATCAGCGCTGTGATACCCATCCTCGTATTGTCGGTTATGATAACTCAGCCGTTTGTCGGTCGTTTAATCGATAGAATCGGTGCTCGCACGATATTGATACCCTCAACGATTGCTTTCGCCATTCTATTAGCACTGATCCCGGCAGTAGTCAGCAAAATATGGCATCTGGGCCTGATCTTCTTTTTTATCGGCACACTTGGAGTCGCCGCAAATACGCTACCTTATTTACGTATTATTTCCGGCTGGTTCAATAAAAAAAGAGGACTGGCAATCGGCATGTCGGTTTCTGGCATAGGCCTGGGTTATGCCTATGTACCAATTCTGGTTCAAACTATCATTGATGCTCATGGATGGCGTGCCGCCTATTATGCATTGAGTCTGATTGTCTTGCTCGTATCAGTACCATTGATTTATTTTTTCCTGAAAGAGACACCTGAAGAATTAGGATTGTTGGCGGATGGTGAAGATCATTCAGATTCCAATGAAAAACCACAAATCAACTTTGGAATGACTTCATCAGAGACAATCAGAAAACGGGAGTTCTGGTTATTACTTCTAATCTTTCTTTTTATATCATTTAATTTACATGGACTGATGCCACACCTGGTCCCAATGCTAAGAGATAAAGGGATCGATTCTTCAACTGCAGCGATGATAGCATCCTGTTTAGGAATAACAGTGTTCGCCAGTCGCATACTAATAGGTTATCTGCTCGATATTTATTTCGCTCCCCGTGTTGCTCTGATTTTTTTCGCATTATCTACTATTGGTTTTGCCATATTCTCAACATCTGTAACAGTCCCTATGATGTTTCTGGCTGCAGTACTGGCGGGACTGAGTCTTGGTGCAGAGATTGATATTCTTGCTTATCTAATTGGAAAATATTTCGGACTACGTTCTTTTGGTGAAATTTATGGATTGTTATTTGTTGGTATTTTCATAGGCTCAGCGCTGGGACCGCCTGCTTATGGTTTGGGTTATGAAAACACTGGTTCCTATTCGGGCATACTCTTCATTGCTATCATTGTAAATGTGATGGCAATAATACTTACAAGTAAACTCGGTCCATATCTGGAACCTGATAAAACAGTTGTAGCGAACTAAACACGGGAAAATATCATGGCAATCACAGATTTGAGGCAATTCATTCAGTTACTGGAAAAAGAAAACGACTTGCTACGTATTAGCGATGAAGTTGATCTGAAATTTGATATATCGGGCTATATTCGTAACACCTCCGATGTTGAAGGACCTGCATTACTTTTCGAAAACGTAAAGGGGTATTCCATGCCTGTTGTGGGCGGGCTTTTTTCCAGCCGTCGTTTGATGTTGAAAGCAATGGAAACGACAGAAGAAGATGCTGTCATACATTATCAGAACGCCATGAAAAACTTGTCAGAACCGCAGCTAGTCAACTCCGGTCCTTGTAAGGAAGTAATAAAGTTGGGCGCGCAGGCATCGTTGTCTGATTTCCCGATACCGATACACTCGGAACTGGACAGCGGTCCCTTTATCACGGCTGGTGTCGCCATCAGTAAAGATATTGAAGATGGCGGTAAAAACGCATCAATATACCGTTTTGAACAACAAGCTGAGAGACAACTTGGCGTCCTTTCGCCAATACCTCATCACCTTGGTTTGCACTATCAAAAGGCGGAAGCACTGGGCAAGCCATTAGAAGTTGCTATTGCTATTGGTGTATCACCAGCTGTGCTGATCTGTACACAATGGGAAGCCGCCTATGGCGTAAATGAATTAACACTGGCCGGGGCATTACAGGGTCAGCCATTGGAAGTTGTTAAATGTGAAACTGTCGACCTGGAAGTTCCCGCTAGTGCAGAAATTATTATTGAAGGTCTTATGTATCCTGAAAAAAGACAGATGGAAGGCCCCTTCGGTGAATTTACCGGTTACTACACATCCGCCTACCCTAAACCCTTTCTGGAAATTAGCGCGATTACCCATCGCAAGGACGCAATTTTCCAGACTGCATTGACGGGTCTGCCAACAACCGATAACCACGTGCTAAAGATGATTCCGATGGAGGCCTCATGTTATGCCTTTCTCAAACAACGCTTCCCGGGTGTCAACAAAGTACACTTTCACGGTGCTGGCGGTGTCGGTCTACTGGCGGTAGTTTCCATCAAGCAGCATACAAAATATGAAGCCCGTAACATGTTAGCAACCATGATATCAGCGCAGGGCACCAAGCTAGTCATCGCCGTTGATGAAGATGTCGACGTTTTCGATATGGATAAAGTGATGTGGGCTGTGTGTACCCGCAGCCAGGCAGACAAAGACCTGATTGTCCTGCCCCGGACTGCAGCCTTCCAGCTAGATCCCTCAGTACCGGAAGTCGGAGTAACAACGACGATGGGAATTGATGCGACCAAACCGTATGGAGAAGAATTTGAAGAAGTGACGACGATCCCTGGGGCAGAAAAACTACCGGATATCCTTAAGCTCTGGAAAAAATAAGGTCAGGTTGCCCATTTGTGAAGAAGCCTTTCCAGCTAAAACTAATTAGTTTAAGGAATTAAAGATTTCAGTTGAGCATGTACCATTCAAACTCACAATATGTTTTATAACCGATAGACATCCAAAATGGATCGGCAGCTTTTGCTTCTGCAAAAAATGATGACATGACATAACCTTCATCCCTGGCATCGAAAAGAGGTTTCGTTACCAACCGCCTGGCAATGCCCATCTTCCGACATTCAGGTATCACCGAGCACTGGTGTAATTCTACGAGCTTGCATGGAAAACCCGTCGGATATAACACTGCCTGTGCTGCACCCACCATCTTTCCATCAAGCCATGCACCGTAAAACTTTACCCTGGGAGCTGCCTTTTTATCACGTAATTTGCCGTAAGTTTGTACCTCGCAGCCAGTTGAATGGAAATATTCATTAAATCCCATTATGTTTACGCGTGCCCAGTCCTCGAATTCTTCATCTGTTTTGATTTCGCGAATATCCAGTTGTGAATTATCTTCTGGTAATCGTAATGGACTTTTTCTAACACTCTCTTCATCAAGTAAGGACAGATCGTAAGCCATGCCTGGAAAACTGGCCACCAGTTCAAAGCCATGATCCATTAATTTTTGAGCGAGATTGGCAGGAGTTGAAGATGGGCCAAGCGCCCATATCGGAGGTAGTTCGCCATTTTTGATTCGAGCGGCAATTTCTGAAATCCGTTGATCCACATTTGCTTCAGTAAATTGCGTATCAAATAGCCAGTTGGGGTACTCGCTGGGTGGGTCAGTGCGTAACCAGCAAATATCACCTTCGTTATGAAATCCCCAATCTTCCCTTACTTCAAATAAAGGTGGTGTAAATAAGCTTGCGACATTGTAAAAAATTCGATCAATTATATTGATCACTTCAGTGTCACCAAGTTCCTGAAAAGTTTTACTCATATGGTCATTTCATATTCGCGCAAGGGTAAATAAACTTAACTCGCTACTTATCTGAAATTAATAGACAGAACTGCTATATACGATAAATACTATTATATAAAACAGATAATTCAGTAAGAAACAAATTTAATGAAGCCGAAACAAAAAAGCCACCCGGACAGAATGCTCCATCCGGGTGACTTATTAATTAATGCAGTTATTCGCCGTCGAAATAATACTGAAAATTCACACCAATAGTTCGTGGTCGAGGTATCACTACGCGGATTGGTTCATTATCGATCAATCTTGCGCTTTGTGTGCCATTATTATCAAACAGATTATTTACAAAAACTGAGGCATCCCAGGCATCTCCTGAAACACCCAAACGCAGGCTGGCCAGATGATAGCTGCCTTTTCGATAAAAGCTTGGATTAGGGGCACCACCCACTAAAACATCTGTATGCTCAGTATTGGAACTGGAAATATAATTCCAGCCAAACCTTGCCATTCCTTCATAACTACCGAATACGGGAAATCGATAGATAGCAGAAGTATTAAACTGCCAGTCCGGCACATTAGCCATTCGATCGCCGTCTTGCAGATCCACTGGTAATATACCGCCGGTCGGTGCCACTTGCGTTCCATTGAGCCGGGCTTTCGAATGGGTCAAGCCAGCGGAAAGTTCCAGACCCTCAACGGGACGTAGAGTCGACTCAATTTCGAATCCAATAATATCTGCATCACCCGTATTACCTATGAAATCGAAGGCACCAGTTATATCGGTTACCTGGATCTGGATCTCAGACCAGTCGATATAATAGACCGCGCCATTCAGAATAAACTTGTCATCTGCCCAGGCACTCTTCCAGCCTAATTCATAATTCCACAAAGAATCAGAGTCGAAAGGTGCTGCGGAGGCATTAAATCCGCCCGGCTGGTTTGGTCCGCCCAGTCTGAAACCTTCTGCAGCCTGGAAGTAAACCAGAGCATCTTCATTTATTTCATAACCTAAATGAAATTTCTTGATCAGTTTCTTTTCCCCAAATTCCTGTGTCGGTAAAAACCCGGTGATATTGCCAAAGAAGGGCTGTACCAGGTTTTGATCTTCATCGCGAGAGGTATCGAACCAGCGTAAACCGACGGTGGCTGTCAGGCGATCCATAATTTCATAACTGGCCTCACCGAAAAATGCTATTTGTTCTGAGTGCCCGTAGTTAGTTCTTGCAAAAATACGGGCATTCATGTCGCGGTTGTCATCAAAGGTTACTACACCCTCGGCATCGGCTATGCCTACCTGACCACGTCGGAATGTTCGTTTCTTCTGCCAGAAAAAACCAGCGGTCCATTGAAGAGGCCCTTCTTGTTTGGAGGTCAGGCGAAATTCGCTAGACCAGGCTTTTACTGATTGATCGTCCATTGACACTGTAGGGACAATTGGCGCGCCGAAACAGGAGACAAAAAAGTTAGTCTCATCGCAACCAAATACACCGGAGATAACAAATCGTGTGGTATCATCAAATCGTTCAGCCTCACGCTCTATGTAGGAACCCGTCGCGGTTACTGAAGCCCAATCCCAGCCATCGTAATCAGCGATGACATTGAACATATCAACATCATCATTAAAAAAGTCGTCGGTGAATACATTACCTACTGGGTTGTCTGAAGTCGCAAAGGTCGGGAAGGTTTCAAACCTGGTTCCGGTATCCATACGTTGAAAATAGTAGATACCCGTTAGAGTGGTATCCTCATTTGGCGTATAGAGGACGCTTACCCGACCACCTGTTGTTTCTTCGAAGTTTGCATTATTTATGGGAGTTTGAGTAATACCGAATCCAGGTAAGCTAGAGGCTATCTCGTCAATAAAGCCCTCTTCATCACGGTGATAGACTGCACCCCTGATAGCCAGTTTATCCTTGATGATTGGAATATTAATCATACCGTTGACACCGTAATTAATATCACCGTAGCGGGTATCGGAAAGGACAGCTTCCGCAGCAGCCTCTATCTTGTCAGCGCGCGGTCGTTTGGAAATGACACGTAGGGTGCCGCCCATGGAACCCTGTCCATAAAGTGTCCCCTGTGGCCCCTTCAACACCTCGACACGCTCAACGTCCCAGAGTTTCAGGTCCAGTTGGGCATGTCCCGAATCAAGGTTGTCACCGGGAAGACCAGCGATGGGGATTTCGTCGTAATACAGCCCAACCTGGGGTTCACCAATGGACTGCAC
Source organism: Gammaproteobacteria bacterium (assembly GCA_018676275.1). Lineage (GTDB taxonomy): Bacteria > Pseudomonadota > Gammaproteobacteria > Eutrophobiales > Eutrophobiaceae > WLWS01. Next base: position 24,574 of record JABHFC010000110.1, read on the forward strand.
GCCACGAACAGCATAGCGGCGGCTACCCGGGCCTTCACCAGTCTGCGACAGTGAGGTTATCTGACTGAAAAAATCAATAAAGTCGTCGGCACCCAGATCCTTCAAGGTTTCTGCCCCAAGTGCTTGCACACTAAACGGCGTATCCTGCAAGACGGTTGCTCGCTTGGTGGCGGTCACCACTATTTCTTCAATGGAGTCGCTGCCCTGCGCCTGTACAGTTCCCCACCCGAGAAACAATATGAAATAAGCTAAGGCAATGATTCTGACTTTGGTATTGGACATTCTGATCCTCCCCGGATATCGGTTATAACGCTACAGTATTATGTATACAGTATAATTATGCTTTAAATGCTTTCATTTTTCAATAAGGCAATTGATAATAACATTATTAATAATCTTTCGGAAAAAGTATAGTGATTTTACACTCAAATCGCTAGAACACTTCCATTAATTAGATTCGTCATAATATCTGAATACATTAGGAGTTCTCCTACAGTTTAATATAGTCTAAATAACTGACATTACTACCATTTCTACATAAACTTATCCATTTGAGACCACATTGAAATTCGACCCTCTTTTAATGGTCCTGATGATCCTGCTTTGGAAACATTATGAAAATATTCAGTAATAGCTATGTAATCATTTATATATTAATTTTATCCGGGTTTTGCGAGACCATTGTTGCCCAGAACGAATTTATTAATTCAGGCTGGCCAACAGCTAGCGGTTCAAAATATTCCTCCCTAACTCAAATTAACCTTACAAACTAAAACAGGATTAAAA
>JABHFC010000111.1 GCA_018676275.1 Gammaproteobacteria bacterium
ACCGAAGGGACGACCAGTACGGGGATTAAATCCCATTGTTGCCGGTGCGCACCATCGTGCCCAACAGGCATCAACTTTTTCCGGAACAGTCTGTGCCAAAGCCAGCCAAACTGATTCAATAATCGCCTGCGCCGAGGAAATTGTACAGCCAGTGACCGGCGCCGGTTCATTCGCATTAACTACCGTCCCCGCTGGCGCAATTACATGTAAGGCTCGTAAGGCTCCTTCGTTGAATCGCACATCTGAACCAACGGACATGAACAGAGCAAGGTAGGCTGAAGAGGCCGTGTTTGGCATCGTGCTGTTTACATAACCTTTTGCCTGCGCATCGCTGCCGTTAAAATCGAAGGTGACATCCCTATCCTCGACCTTGACAGTGACCTTGACTTTAATCATACGATCTTTGTCTATGCCATCATGGTCAATCAGGCGTTCAGCTTCGAATTCACCATTAGGCACCTCAGCGATAACCGAACGCATATGTTTTTCCGATGCATTAAATATTTGATCGATTGCTGCATTGACAAGTTCGACACCATATTTTTCCAGTAAGGAGATCAAACTTCGCTCACCCTTCGTACATGCCCCTACCTGGCAATGCAGATCACCTTCAACTAAGAAGGGTAAATGTACGTTTAATAAAATAGTATCCATCAGCGCCTGGTTCAGCTTGCCCGCCATATAAAGTTTCGCTGGTGGGATACGAATGCATTCTTCCCAGATGCTTCTGGCACCCGGGTTGTAACCGGCAACACCGCCGCCACCAACATCGGCATGATGTCCCTTGCAAGTAGACCAGAAACGAATTTCGCCTTCGAAGAACACAGGCCTGGTGATAGTGATGTCTGGCGGATGGTTGTTGCCATGGTAGGGATCGTTGAGGATAAATATATCACCCTCTTCGATATCGCCTTCAAACCTGCTGGCAATACTTTTTACAGCATAAGGCAAGGCACCCATTATTACCGGTATGTATGCTGTTTGAGAAACCAGTCTTAATTTGTGATCGAAAACACCGGTAACAAAATCACGTGCTTCGGAAAAAATCGGCGAGCGCGAAGTGCGTAACATGGTCTGCCCAATTTCCTTGCTAATAGCATCGAGCCTGTTATCAATAACCGAAACCTTGATTGGATCCACTTTTCCTGTTTCTGTTTTCGTGACCATCTTAATTCTCCACCTGGCTCAATGACTTACACAGTTCATCAACATCATTATTTCGGGGATACATTAAATAGTTATTAAATTCATCGCAAAGCAAGGCGAAATCGGGAGGCACAACAATTGTCGTCGTTGGCTGAACGACAATGGCAGGTCCTTCAAGTTGGTTTCCATTTTGTAATTTCAAACCATCATAAACAGGCGTGCTCTGAAATTGGCCTTCAAAATAAGCCTGTCTTTCACCAATCAAGGCGGTACTGGCATCGTCACCGCAATAAGCATAGGTTTCCTGCTTTGGTTTATCGGTTCTACCCTTGCCTGTTACGCGTAAATTAATCAGTTCCAATTCAGCTCCTTGCATCGCATATCCATATAACGCGTCATGTCGATCATGAAAAGCCTGGCACATTTGCTCTTGAGTTGCTGTAGTGATTTCACCAGAGCCCGGGACCGACACTTCCACCTCGTTGAATTGCCCGACATAGCGAAGATCGGCGGAATAAGTGATGGCGATATCTTCATCCTGCACATTCTCTGACTTCAGGGTTTCGATCGCTGTTTCAGCCATTTCCCGGAAATACCTGTTTACTTCCTGCAGATTGATTTTATCAATGTCACATGCATAAGTGCGTACATAGTCATGTTTCATATCTGAAATCAGCATGCCAGCTGCGCAGAACACAGAAGATTCTCTGGGTATCAGTATCAATGGTATTTCCAACTCTCGTGCAATCGGTGCAGCATGAATCGGACCTGCTCCACCCGCTACGACCAGCACAAACTCTCTGGGATCATATCCGCGCTGAACAGAAACGACGCCCAGTGCCGCGGCCATGTTGTTATTGACCAATTGATATATGCCATCTGCCGCAGTGACTGAATCCATCTCTAATATTTCAGCAACATGCTCGTCAATGGCACGTTTGGAAGCCTCGCTGTCGAAACTGATTTCACCTTTTTCAAAAAAAACCGGATCAAGATAACCAAGCAAATGCTGTGCATCCGTAACTGTCGGATATGTACCACCACGCCCGTAACAGGCCGGGCCCGGCTCTGCACCTGCACTTTTAGGCCCTACTGCCAGTAAGCCACCATTATTAACCCAGGCAATGGAGCCACCACCGGCACCGACTGTGTGTATATCAAGTATCGGGGAAGCGATTCGATGATCACCAATTAGTCCTTCAGTAGTTATTGTCGGATTGGCGTCCTTGATCAGTGCGACATCGAATGAGGTCCCACCCATATCAACCGTTATGACATTTTTGAAGTTATGTGTCTCTCCATAAAACACACCTGCCATTGGTGCGCCAGCGGGTCCAGACAGCAATGTGTTGGAAGCAAAACGTTGTGCTACCTGTGGAGACATAACTCCGCCATTAGATTGCATAATGAGTAAGTTACCAGCGAACTGCTGCTCGCTAAGCCGGTCTTGTAAACGGCTCAGATAACGCGTTAGAACCGGACCAACATAAGCGTTTAATACCGTTGTGCTGTTGCGTTCGTAGACACGTATTTGTGGCAGTATTTCGATTGATAAAGAGATATATACACCGGGTAATTCCTTTTCCAGGATTTCACGAACTCGTTGTTCATGTAGCGGATTTCGAAAAGACCATAACAATGAAACAGCTATGGCCTCCACTTCCTGCTCTTTAAAATATTTAGCCGCCTGTAGAACATCATTTTCATTCAAGGGTGTGAGTATAGTGCCGTTCACATCAATACGCTCTTCCACTGTCTGGATCCGGTGTCGCGGAACCAAAGGTGGTGGCGGTGCGTATTTCTCGAATTGACGTTCTTTCAATCCACGGCGCATATTGAGCACATCTCGAAAGCCACGAGTGGTTACGAAACCAGTGTTAGCACCGTCTCCGGTTAAGGTTGCATTGGTGGTGATCGTGGTACCGTGAACAATGGTGTCAACTTGCTGCAGGAAGGCTGCAACACTCAGCTTGTGTGCTTTAGCAACCTTTTCAATACCACGAAAAAAACCAATTGATGGATCAAGGGGCGTTGTTGATGTTTTGTATATCTCGGCGTTTCCACCTTCGTCTGATACAAGAAAGTCAGTGAAGGTCCCGCCTACATCAACACCAATACGGTAGGGCATCTCTTTGAACAGCTCCCTTAGGTTAAAGAGTTCGATTAGAAAATCAGACATTAATTATGTATAGTTTCAATAGTATTTCAATAGATTTTTAATCTATACGATTTTTTATCCTTTCTCGCTTTCTGGAGTCAGCTATGAGTAAACGCATAAAAGTCATTTTTCCGGTTCCAATGAATGAACACACCAAAGAACTTATCGAAACACAAATACCTCGTGAGTTCATAGGGGAGCATTTTGAAGTGGACTTTGTTGGCTCCAAACGACTTATGTCGCTGGCAAACAGTTATTACGATACCTTTATAATGGATAGCATTGTTATCGAAGCCGGCATGAAAGCCGAGGAAGAAGGTTTCGATGCAGTCTGCATTAACACAGTCAGTGATTCCGGCATGAATGCCTTACGTGCCCGTTTAAACATACCCGTAATTGGTCCGGGACAGGCTGCCTTTCATATGGCCTGCACACTTGGCCACAAGTTTTCTATTTTAACCATGTGGGAACCCTGGGTACCTTTGTATACGAAGACCTTAACTGAATACGGATTAAATCATCGCTGCGCTTCAATTCGGCATATCAACACACGACCAGATGTACAGGAATTACTGGAAGGAAAAGAAGAAGTCGTGTTTGCCAAACTCGAAGCGGAAGCATTGAAAGCTATTGAAGAAGACGGTGCCAATGTAATCGTGCTTGGTTCAACCACTATGCATCAATCCCATCGATATCTTCAGGAAAAATTGCCAGTACCTGTAATTAATCCTGGAGTTGTAGCTTACAAATTATGCGAATTATTACTGGATCTGGAATTAAGTCATTCAAAAAAAGCCTACCCTGCTCCGGAAACATTGCAGGATGAACTATTATTTCCGAGTTTTGACTAGCTAACGAACAATCTGTAAAAGGTCTTCATAAATCAGATAAATATAATGATTCCAGGTATTGAAATTCAAAATGACAAATAAAAAACAAGAATCGGAGCAGGAACAACTGGATGAAGCACATTATCGCGCCTGGCATTTGGCACGTTCTCCCCATGAAGCCATATCTACAGAATATGAATGGAGTGTCTTGCGATTCCAGCAGGCATTTGAACGTTGGATAACACAACTTGCAGATATTACCGGTCTGGCGGAATTGAGTTATATCGAAATCATTATTATGCACGTTATCAGAATGCAAGATCGTCCAAAGACTGCCGCCAGTATTGCCAGGCAATTAAACCGTGATGACATTCCCAATATTCAGTATTGTTTACGCAAGCTCGTAAAAATGGATTTGTGCCAGAAAATTACCGAAAGTGGAAATAAAACCACGGCATTTGAAGTAACGGAAAAAGGTAAACAGATGACAGATCGATATGCTGAAGTCCGCAGGCAAATTCTGACAGAACAAACAAAGAATATTGATCGTGTTGATGAAAAATTGCGTGAAGCGACTCAGATGATTAGTCTGCTGACGGGACTGTACGATGAAGCTGGCAGAATAACAGCCTCTTACAGCCCATTTAACTCCGACAAATAAACCTAGCCCTCCTTCTTTACAGTCATCAGCTCGATGGAAGCAAGCTATTGCTCTCTGCCGCCCTGAATATGATGTCTCGCTATTTTAATAGTCCAGTTCACAGCAAAGAGACTTTTTCTAAGTAATTGATTATCATTACTTTTTTTGTTATTTCTACTTGATGGCTAAGAACTGATAAGGTTTGCTTAGTATACTGTATACTAAGAACCCTCAGTTCAGCCCGATAATACCTTAATGCAACAAATCCGATAGGACGACTGCTTAAAAACTGGTATGTAAATCACTAAATAAGCATTTATAGACAACAATAAAACGGACAAAATCTCATGAAAGCACCCGCTAAAAGAATGTTAAGCCAGGCCAGCAAGAGCTTTGGCATGTATGAAGCTGCAGCAAAACTTGCAGGCAATGACCCAAGCGCAGATATTATCCACCTCGAAGTTGGGCGCCCCTCTTTTGATACGCCTCTTCACATTAAAGAGGCGGCAAAAACTGCTCTCGATAATGGCATCGTCCATTATGGTGAATTGAATGGTAATTCTGTTTTACGAGAAGCCCTTGCAGCCCGTTACCGTGAAAATAACAA
>JABHFC010000112.1 GCA_018676275.1 Gammaproteobacteria bacterium
CACAAAAGTTTTGATGTTATAGTTTATGCCCATTCTCAAGGAGCACAATCATGTATTTGACTGTCGGGCATTTCAAATTTAAGGCAGAAGGCTCAGCGAAGGCTGTTGAGTTAATGAACAACATGCAAACACTCGGTCGTACTGAACCAGGTATTCAACAGTATAGCTTCTACCCGAATCCGGATGTAGAACAGGGTTACTTTCTATTTGAAGAATGGGATTCAAAAGAATTACACGATACACATTTTAATAAAGATGAAATGCAAAACTGGTTGCCGGAATTTTTTGAGTTGCTGGCTGAACCACCATCCGTTTCATACTTTGACGCGACATTGTCTTCGAAGCTTTAGTCAAAGCGAACAGAAGCTACCTTTAGCAAGCGGGCTGCCAGGCAGCGGGTGTAGATGAAAAGGTTAACGCAAAAATTATTACTGCAGGGTGTAGATGAATTAGCGATGGCTGATAAAGCGCTAGGTCGAGTGGTTGAGCGTTATGGGCCTCCTCCAATGTGGGGACGAAAACCCGGGTTTGCTGCTCTTGTTAAAATAATTCTTGAGCAACAGGTATCTCTTTCTTCTGCCGAAGCTGTATTTCTCCGTTTACAATCAGTAATTCCCGAAGTCTCCGCTGAGCACATCCTTGCTCTCTCTGCTGATGGTTTGCGTGAACTTGGTTTTACACGGCAGAAAGCAAATTACTGCGAAGGCCTGGCCAAATCTGTAAGAAGCGGGGAGATAAATCTGGAGCATCTCAATAAAATGAATGATGAAGATGCACACAATACTTTACTGAAACAGAAAGGAATCGGACCATGGACAGCAAATGTCTATTTGCTGATGGCTCTCAAGCGTCCTGATATATGGCCGGATGGCGATTTGGCCCTGGCTGAATCTGCACGCAGGATAAAAAAGCTGAAGGAAAGACCTAGCTATGAGCGTCTGAACCTTATGTCACAAAAATGGCGACCATGGCGTTCCGTCGCTGCTCGTATATTGTGGCACAACTACTTATCTGAGAATCAAAACAGGGCAGGAGCATGACTTTATGGAATTTGATCTGACAAATAGCCGGACTGCCTTGCTGGTGCTTGATTTGCAGGAATTATTCAGCAGCGCCGAAGGGCCTTTCAAGAATACCGGTGCCGACGAACTCATTCATAACGTAAATGCTTTTAGTAAATATTGCCATGATCTGGAATTACCGGTCATTTATTCTCGCTACCTGTTTCGCGATGATCTCAGCGATGCAGGATTGTTAATAGATAATCCTGTCGTTCAGCAAGGACATTTTTGTGAAAGCTCGGAGTGGATGCAGCTTGATAAACGCTTAAAGCTTACCGAATCCTCAATTAATCTTCAGCGAAATCGCCCCGGTGCTTTTTGGAACGGCGATCTTGAGCAAACACTAAAACAACACGAGATCGATACCCTTCTTCTCTGTGGTCTTAGTGTAAACAATGCAGTCAGTACTACCGCCAGGGAAGCTTTTGCCAGGGATTATCCGACTGTTGTCATAAAAGAATGTACCGGCGCAGCTCCCTGGGAAACAGAGTTAGACAGTTATTTTGATACTCTTAATACCTGGACCGCCGAAGTTGCATCGATGGATGATATAAAACAAAGATTAGATAAAAACGATTACTAATAATCAGAAAAACGTATTAAACAATAATTACGGGAGACTACTATGTTATTCATTTGTTATTTTGAAATATTGCCGGAGAAAGTTGAAGAGGTATCCAGATCGACAATTTCTCATTCAGGTAACGCTGACACTGAAGGTGTAAAAGTCATTTTTGAAGGCGTCTCCGCCACGCATTGGGGCATAGCTGCTTTCGAAGCTGAAAACGAAGAAGCGGTCTTTCGTTTCATACGTCCGTGGGCATCTTTAAACAACAAGCTGATGATTGCACCCGCCTTACGGGTTGATAACGGCGAGTATGCGGAACGCTTCCCGACAGAGATACTTAAAAGCGAGTAAGTTTTCTAGAGTAAGCGATAAGGCTCCGCCAATGCCATCTCAAAAGACATTACTTCGCTTACCATTATTTCGGGCTCAACATGTAATATCGCTTTTAATTTCTGTAAGTTTTCAGATGTGTTCAAAGTTGCGGCAAATTGCTCAGCATTATTTTGATCATTAAAACAGACAACCCATATTAGGGAGTAGTCAGGCTCTGAACCGGGCACTATTCCTGATGTGCAAAAATCCGTTTCAGTTGAGACTACTCCTGCATTTTTCGCAGCATTTTCATCGAGAATTGCTGTTAGTTTCGTATTGATTTCTTCTCGTGATAATTCTAAATCTTGCGCTCCTGGAAAAAGTAATTTGATACGGTACAGAGCCTCTGAAGACTGATCATCTGAAGCAAGCGACTCATATGCAGCAGCGGTCATATTCGGCGCTATATTTGTGTAATTTTGTTCGTCATTATTGATTTTGTCTGACTCAGGATGTTGCTTTACAAAGAAGTTGCAGAAATTATTTACAGAGTCTTCATCATCGAAATGAAGCATGCATATGCAGGCATAGGGTGACGAAGCGCTAATGGGTTTATCAGCATCACAAAAATTATATTCACTGTGACGTCTGGAGGTTCCAATAGCCAGCGGCAAATGATTGTTCATGTAATAATTCCAGTCAAAATGCCCGTCTTTTTCATTACGATAGGTGATAGATATTCTATACATGATATTTCCAGCCAGTATTCAATAGACTAAATGTTATGCTGATGGTTTATAAGCGACGCAATCAATTTCCACTGCCGCGCCTATTGCCAGACCTGCCTTACCGACAGTGATTCTTGCCGGCGGCGTGTCTCCCATGATTTCTACATAGGCTGAATTCATTTCCGGGAAGGTCTCCATATCACTGAGAAACACACCCATTTTCACGACGTCCTTCAATGATGCACCACAACCAGCAAGAATGGTTTCGATATTTTTAAGAACCTGTGTTGTTTCACCTGCTGTACCTCCGGGCGCAAGATCTATGGTTTCTCCCATCGTCCCGAGGCTACCGGAGACGTAAATAAAATCACCTGCTACCACAGCATGACTAAAAGCATCCAGTTTCATCAATCCATCAACGTTCACTCTTTTTATGCTCATTTGAATTCTCTTTGTTTTAGGGCTAATTAATTTATTAGCCTATCATCATAGCTAGGATCTTTACCAAATATTTACAACGTACCAGTGTTATTTATTAGCCACAGAGGACACAGAGGACACAGAGAAAAGATATAAAATAACACATTTATTTAAGCAGTTGTCGTGTGATAAACAGACTAATTGCTCCCATTCCTCGGTGCTCTCTGTGCCCTCTGTGGCATTATTCGTTTTTAAGTCGTTGATTTACCCTTAAGAACTAAGCTATGGGCCTATCAGAATTACTGTAAATATTGAGAGAAAAGAGTAAGCCTGATCCCGAGGAAATGGGCTATAAAGAGAATAATAAGAATAGGGGTAAAGCTGATCAAAAATCAGATCAATACCAGGTTCAAGAAGTAAGTGTCTCTTGCTGAGCTTCGTAATATGCGTAGCAGAACGACAAGCTCTTATATCAGACTTTAATTATCTATGTGTTCGTAAATCTGTCAGTTTGTTACGTATTGCATATTTAATGGGTGGAAAATTATTAGCCAGCCGTACAGTTATTTTTCTAAGTAACCTGCTCGGTCTGCGATCATCAGTAAATAATTTGACGATTTTATTTGTGCCGTGATAAATCGGTCTTGTTGAGCGCATATGTGCGGATTCGTATCGTTCAAGCAATCGTGAATCACCGATATCCATTCCCTGATTCGCCGCCTTTATAACTTCATTCGCCAGTATTTCCTGACCACTGAGCCCCAGGTTAAAACCATGAGCGGTTACCGGGTGCATTCCAACTGCCGCATCACCAATTAACGCAAACCTGGTTGCGCAGAACTTTCTTGCATGCACGCCTACCAGAGGATAAGCAAACCTTTCCGTAATCAGTCGCATCTCTCCGTATCTGAGACCAAAACGATGCTGAATATCATTATTAAATTGCTCTTCAGTCATATCCATCAGCATATTTCGCTCCGACATTGCGGCGGTTACTACAATCGATGATTGATTACCCTTAAGTGGTAACACCGCCAGCGTCCTGCCATAGTGAAAACATTCAAACGCTACACCTTCGTTTTCCAG
>JABHFC010000011.1 GCA_018676275.1 Gammaproteobacteria bacterium
ATCAATACGATCTACACAGAAGGTACATTTTTGTGACACGCCGATACGTTCGGGATGTTCCTGCACTTTTTCATGACGCATACGACCCTTTTTATAAGCCTGGCTCTTATCCATAACTTTGTAACGTGCCTGGTAAGGACAGGCAACGACACAATAGGCACAACCAATACATAGATCATAGTCTATGGATACCAGACCATCTTCACGCACAGAAGTGGCTTTCGTTGGGCATACCTCCATACAGGGAGGTTCACTGCAATGCATACAGCCGACCGGCACAAATGTTCTGCGTACATCCGGGAAATCCCCAACTTCAAAGTCGATAACTTTACGCCACTGCACGCCGGGTGATGTTTCGTTTGTCTGTTTGCATGCTGCTGTACAGGTTTGACAACCGACACAACGATCAAGATCAGCAACCATGGCATAACGAGTCATATCGCTTTATCCGTTTTGTTGATCATTACCCGCGTGAGATCGGCACTGGAACCAGTTGAATCAGTAAGATCCAGTAACATTGGTACCAGCTTGTTCATGCTTGGCATTTCAAATTCTTTTGCCAGAGGCGTCGCCCAATGATCAAATTGCCCTACCAGCAATACAGTATCTGGCCGGATACCCTGGCTGGTGATCACATAACCCCTGGTTGCACTTAAAGGCGAACGGATTTCTATTCGGTCACCATTTTTAAGACCAAGTTCACCGGCACGATTCGCATTCATGACCAGACCACCATGGCCTTTAATATTTTGTGCCACTTCGCGCATTATCTGGATGCCGGCGTTACTACCCCACGCATACTGCATACTGCGGGTTGTTACCAGCCAGAACGGATAGTCGGCGATATTTACCTCAAAGCTTTTTTCCAGTGCCTGTTCCCACATTCCCGGGAAATCTTTCCAGGTAGGCATGACTTCATACTCTTCTAATTGCACGTCCCACCAGTCAATTCCCTTATTGTGCAAACGTCTGCCAAGCTCCTTGCCTATACGAAATAGTCGTTCCTGGTAAGGCAACTCATAACGCAAGCCTTTCTCCTCCAGGACATGAGTCAAATACCATTTACTTCGTGGAAAAGGTTTCAGGCGATAACCATTTTCCTGATAGTAATCCAGACCATCACTGTCCTGTCCATCTGTAAGCTCGGCGCTGGCAGCGCGACAGCTTGCATCCCAGATTGACTCAACGCTGTGAGAGTTTTCTGTATCAAGTGAGAAATCGTAGTTATCACCTGATAAAGGTACACCTGCGGCACCTTTGTTAATCGCCTTGTTGTATTTTTCAAGTACTCCGCTACGACTGGCCAATTCTGTTGCAATCCAGGTCAGATCTTTAGCATCACCCTGTGCTTCAACAACAGGTTGTCTTAACGCGAACCCCTGCTGATCCCAAAACTGTTCGACATATTTAGTACCACCAACACGGATTAACTGCAGGCCTTCCAGATCAGTGCGATCCGGTAGAAGGATATCTGCCATGTAATTGGTTTCATCCTGGGTATAACTAAAACAAACAGTAAATGGAAACGCTGCGATTGTTTCGGCAATCTGTTCGGTATCCCAAAACGACACTACCGGATTGGTACGATAGACAAACCAGAGTTCCGGTTGTGTTGCCTTTGGTAAGTGTTCAAATTGTTCCTGCTGTTGCATCCAGGCAAGATGTGTCGGACCCAATGCCTGACTCCAGGCGGAGTTAGCAGATAGCGGAACCAGCGTACTATAGGCATGACGTGCGGTTGGCTCCTCTATCCAGTCTTCTTCACTGGTTGGATTCATTGGATAATCAAGAAAACCATCCGGTGAAGGCTTAACACTCAAACCACGTTCATGTGCAGGTCGGTTCAAACGTACGGTTGAACCAATGGTTCCTCCTGGTACTTCAAGTCCACCCACCAGGCAGGCCAGCATGGTCCTCGCCCAACAGCAATCAAATCCACCCCAACCGTTGTTAACAGTCTTTCCGAGCACAATGGCAACAGGGCGCTTTGGCATAGTAATGCCATCAATTTCTATGGTTTCACCGATACAGGCGTGTTGAAGAAACTCCACTGCAATACGTTTGATTAATTCAGCTTCAACACCACAAACTGAAGCTGCCCATTCCGGTGTGTAAGTGGAAGTATGATCGATTAACTCGGCAAAGGATGTGCTAACTTCAATATCACTATGCACCCAGCGATCATTATCAGGGCCAAGTTCGAGACCACTTAAAGTAAACTTTCCTTCCAGGGCCGGTTCGATATCTGCCGTATCAAAGGTTACCGCCTGATTACGATTCAAATCATAGATAAGCGGTTTTTCTGTTTCCGGATCACGCAGAAAATAACCATTCGGTGCAAGTAAGTAAGGAGAGTTTGTTCGTGTCTTCAGAAATGAAATATCAAGATTGTCTTTTTGTTCATGTAACAAGACATTAATCAAACTGAACATAAAAGCCGCATCAGTTTTCGGTTTTATCGGGACCCATTCTGCAGAGCATGCACCGGTGACTGACAAATGTGGTTCTATTTGAATACGTTTTATTTTACGTTTCCGTGCATCAGCGTGACGCTTAACACCACAGACACCACCTGAGGCATCTACATTAAATCCAAATGAAAGCACATATTCACAATTAGGTGTGTCTGAAGCGACGGTAAAACCACGGTGCCATAACTCACCATAAAGATGTTCTGAATGAACACATTTGACGCCCTGGCCACTACCAAAACTGAAATCAAGCGGTCCTATTGCAGATAAATATGCAGGCAGTGTTCCCATGTAATAAGTAGGTGTGCCCCCGCCACCAAAGCTAGCAGCTATACGAGGAAAACCTGATTCATCTCTTGGTTCTTTGGCTTTTATATCTTTTACTTTTGCGGCGATAGTATCCAGTGCTTCATCCCAGGAAATCTCTACAAACCCGGGTTCTTCATCCTTGCCTTTTTTGGGATTGGTACGCTTCATCGGCGTAGCGATGCGATTTGGATTGTAAAGCTTCTGGATTAAACCATAAGCTTTTACGCAGGGTTTCCCTGCTGAGGGTGTCAGATCAGCTGCGGAAAAATTTGGTTCTACACCAGTCGCAATGCCATCTTTAACTCTAACCTGTAACAAGTCCGGACCTGCAACACACTGATAACAATAAGTCGGTATTTTATTGACATCACTGTCCATAAGCGCGCTCATGCTTAGGAGGCCCTGGCCTGCTTGTCCCTGATACGATCAGCCGTAGTCGCCACGTCAACAATAAAACGGTTATGGCTTCCCTTCGCGATTGCATCGAGTTCATCCCGACATTCAAATTCAATGCTGATCATTCGACCTTTAACTTCTGTAATATTTACCGTCACCTCCACCCACATTCCCAGTGGCGTGGCCGCCATATGATCCAGGGTAATATGAGTACCAACAGAATCTTCACCTTCATCCAGATGTTCCAGTAAAAAATTGCGGCTGGTCATTTCAATGTCAAATACAAGCCAGTTGCTGCCGTAAACCCGGCAATCATCACCCATAAAAGCAATGGTTCGAGAGCTGTCTACTTCGATACGTGCAGTTGTACTAAGGCCGCTGATTAATGTGTCTTTCATATTCAGTATCCCAAAGTGTAAAAATTGGCCCTCAAAGCGAGGCTCTGAACAGCGTATAAGAAGCGTTATGATACAGAATCTCTTTATGTTTATTTATTTTTGTATCATTTTAAATTGATCAAGATCAAATTATTACAACTCTCCGCCCTGCATATAGACTTCCGGCCTGGCTAAGGCCTGTTTATACCTGTTTTTCCCTGTTTCTAATCTCATCTGCGCGCATCCGCGCTTGTGTGTATTTGACCAATGCACGCATCCCCTGCTCGCAGGATCTGAATATACAAACACCCTGATCCATCAGTTTTTCTATCATTGCGTCATACATTTTTCCGCCTTCTACGATACCGATAACCGGCTTTTCTATACTTGCGACCAAAGCAGGATATTGCTGCACCGCACTGTCCTCTGCATATATATCAAATCCCGGTCTGGCACTTTTTTCCAATGTCTTTGTAACCGGTGAAAGCGGATCCAGACCAACCACGATTGCATCTACATTTGGATCAGCGGCCAGTGCTTCGACACATTGCAAATGTGCCTCATCATCCGCACCGGGATTAATATCAAGGGGGTTCCTGACTTCCATTAAGGCATCCAGTCTTTTTGCAATCAGAATATCTTCCAGCTGTTTGATCGTTGTCGAATCCAATTGTGCCATCTGCATTGAATAATCGTCAGTCGACAAACCATCCGCCATTCCTACCGTTTCAAATCCAGCGCCGCTCACGGCACCAATGCGATTGCCATTAAAAGTTTTCTTATGCAGTAAGGGAGCGAGATAAAAAAGATCACTGAAATCACCAAAATCACTACAAACCATCACTCCGGCCTGCTCGAGTATGGATTCACAAAGCGTAAAATCACCAGCGATGGAAGCAGTATGTCCGAGGGTCGCATCTTCTCCGACACTTGTCTGCCCGGCTTTATAGACAATAACCTGCTTTCCTTTCAATACTGCCCGACGCGCAGCTCTCGCAAAAGCCAGGCCATCCAGATCCTTGAAACCTTCGATATAAAACCCGATAACATCTATCTCTTCATGCTCGGCAAAATAATTCAACATATCACCGTGACCAAGATCATTCTGATTACCGACAGCAATCATGTAGGAAGGATCGATCCATGGGTTTTTACTCAGCCTGGTTATCATGAAAGCGCCACTTTGACTAACAAAGGCAGAATTACGTAAGTCCTTTTTCCGGGTCTTTGGTAATTTTTCAACCGGTATAAACCAGGTATCGTAACCACCGGGGTGCGAGACAATACCAAGACAATTGCCGCCTATGAATACCGGAGCGCGAGCATTATTCCTGTGTGCTTTCTCGATCCTCTCAACCATAAGCCCTACAGGTTCCCGGCTGGCTTCGGTTTCTCCAAGACCACCGGGTATAAGCATTACTCCTTCGGCAGCATCCGCTTCGATTACTTCATCAACGAGGGAATAAACAGAATCAGCTCCTATAGCGACAATAAAAAGATCCAGTTTTTGCTCAAGGGATTGCAGGTCCTCAACACAGCGTACTCCATCTATTTCGTCTTCACCGGGGCGGATGATAACCATCTTTGATTTGTCGTAACCGCTGGCAAGAACATTCTTCAATATGATCCGACCGAAATTCATTTTGCTGGCTGACACGCCAATGATGCCGATAGAAGCAGGATGCAACATGTGATCGATATTACTATTAGGTCTGGGTGCCCGAGCTTGTATGCTGTTAATGAAGCTACATTTACAGTTCGTAGCGACTAATTTCCCATCAATGGTAACTAATGGATTTATCTCCAGCTCATCAATTACATAAGAAGCATCGGTATTGTCTGGTGAAAACTGGTTTGCTATCTCTATGAAATTTGAAAAAAGTTTCGTCAGGGTTTTATCTATGCCGGTTTCACTATTGTTTGCAAATGACTCGTTCAACTTTTTATATGCAAGGGTATGCTTAAACAATTTCAGGAATGTTGCGCCATCAAGCATTGTTGTTGAAGAAGAAACTAGTGCCTGTCCTTTACGTAAGCATTGTGTATACAACTCAGCATTTTTCCCTCCGACACCAGCCTGAATAATCATGCCAAACTCCCTGGTATTCTTTATTCTGAGCAAACATCCATCGTTCGTAAGGTTTGACTCCAGTGAAGTTTTTATACCTGAGATGGCAATTAAATCTACTAATTCTTCTTCGAGAAGGTGATAACGCTGTTTCGCGATCGCGTTGCTGAACAGCTGGTTTATTTCGCTTGAGTTCACTCTAAGTTCCCTCGGATTTAACTATGTTTGTGATTTCATGGAGCTTCAGTTGGGAAGGATTGCTCCGCACCATGAATAAAACTTTTGTGACACACTAATCTTATAGTCACTCGATATTTATGTATCAAAGCTAGTTTGATTTAGATCAAAGTAATATCGAAAAAATCCAAGGACGATGATCCGGTAAAAATTTCTGAACTAGATTGAGTTCACAGCCTAACTCAGTTTCTTTACAAGGCTTGTCATTGAACCTTATGACAAACAGGTAAGACTTAATCGAATAATCACAAAAGAGATATTAAAAATGGCAAATAGTGATCGTCGCTGGTTAATGACTGAAATTGGCAAACCACTTGTCAAAGAATCATTTACACTGCCTGCTCCTGCGGAAAACGAAGTTACAGTTGAAGTAGCCGGCTGTGGAGTCTGTCACACAGATCTGGGCTTTTTATATGACGGTGTTCCAACCAAACATGAACTGCCCTTAACTCTTGGACACGAAATCAGTGGCCGGGTAGTCTCAAGTGGTGCAGGTGCTGAAGCATTAGAAGGCAAATCTGTTATCGTTCCTGCTGTGATCCCTTGCGGTGCATGTGATCTGTGTCAACGCGGCCTTGGTAACATTTGTCGAACACAAAAAATGCCCGGAAATGATATCCAGGGCGGATTCGCCAGTCATATTAATGTACCGAGTTACGGTTTATGTACCTTTGATGAATCTCGTCTGGCTGATATTGACATGACATTGGCTGATGTCTCCGTTATCGCTGATGCAGTCACTACACCTTACCAGGCAATCAAACTGGCCGAAGTTCAAGCCGGCGATGTTGTGATCGTTATTGGAATCGGTGGTGTTGGTGGCTATGCCGTACAAATTGCCCATGCTATGGGAGCAACAGTTGTTGCTATCGATATCGATCAGGAAAAGCTCGATAAACTTGGAGAATATGGTGCCACACTGGCGATTAATGCAAACGAAGCAGAAGGCTCCTCTTTGAAAAAACAAATCCTCGCCTTTGCAAAGGAAAATGGATTACGTACTACGGAATGGAAGATTTTTGAATGTTCAGGTTCTGCTGCGGGTCAGCTTTCTGCATTCGGTTTACTCACATTTGGTGCGCACCTTGCCATTGTCGGTTTTACATTAGCAAAATCAGAAGTCCGGCTTTCCAATCTTATGGCTTTTAATGCTCGCATCCAGGGTAACTGGGGATGTTTACCGGAATATTACCCTGCGGTATTAGAACTTGTTCTCGCAGGCAAGATACAAATGAAACCCTTTATAAAACAATGCCCGCTGGATGATATTAATGATGTCTTTACTGCGGTACACGCTCATAAAATGAGTGAACGCGCAATCATGGTGCCATAAGCTACTCGATAAATAAGGAAGCAACGAATGACTGATACTCCCCTCAAAGTAGAGCAACTTCGAGATGGCCGTTTGCTCAAACTTGTATTGAACAGACCCAAGGCAAACATCGTCGATGCAGAGATGATTGCAGCATTACAAAGTGCTTTCGATAAATACAATACACAAGCAGATTTATCAGCTGTGCTCCTATGTGCAGAGGGGCCAAACTTCAGCTTCGGCGCCAGTGTCGAAGAGCATCAACCCGATCAATGTGATCAGATGTTGAAGAGCTTGCATAAATTGATCATCTCCATGTTGGAATACCCGGTACCTGTTCTTGTGGCTGTTCAGGGCTTTTGTCTTGGTGGCGGTCTTGAAGTCGCTATTGCCGGTGACTTGTTGTTTGCTGCTCCTGATGCAAAATTTGGTCAACCGGAAATTCAACTCGCTGTCTTCGCTCCCGCTGCTTCCTGTCTATTACCGGAACGTATTGGTCGTGCCCATGCAGAAGATCTGCTTTGGTCCGGTCGTAATGCAGATGCAGAAGAAGCGTTGAGTATGGGTTTAATACAAAGGATTGATGAAGACCCGGAACAAATTGCATTAGATTATTTTGATAAACATCTTGCTTCACACAGTAGTTGCGCCTTACGTCATGCAGTCTGGGCGGCTAAACAGGATTTAGTTGTACGGATGAAAGAAAAAATTGCCGTGGTCGAGAAGCGCTATTTAGAAGATCTGATGTCCAGTCATGATGCTGTCGAAGGACTGAGCGCATTTATTGAAAAACGACCGGCAAAATGGACTCATCAATAATTCCGGGGACAGTTTACTTAATTATTTATTTGAATTAAGTAAACTGTCCCCGGAATTAATCAGGAGCTTAAGTAGCCATGCAAGTCTCGGTATCAGACGAGGTTCGTGAATATATTGTTACACATGACACCTTGTCTCTCGCTACTACATACAATGGGCAGGTCTGCTCTACTCCATTGTTCTACCAGGTAGATTCAGATCTCCGCCTGTATTTCATCTCCGATGCAACGACGCGGCATATTCAAAATGCTATAAATAATCCCAAAGCTGCGGTTAGCATTTTTGAACAAAATCAGTCATGGCAATCTATCCGAGGTGTCCAAATTGAAGGGAATGTTTCCAGAGTAAGTGATAAGAAAAGAAAGCAGATTGAGACTCTTTATTGTGAAAAGTTTACCTTCCTCAAAAATATACTCGAAGCTGTCGATGACGAGGACGCGAAGCGGGTAAAACAACGTTTCCAAAGCTCGAATTTCTATGCAGTGACGCCAGACTTTGTACGGTTCATTGACAACTCACGGGGCTTCGGATTCAAGGAAGAGTATTACCTTAGCCACACATGACAGGGGAAATATACCGGTTCCCCCGTCTAAAATTGATCCAAATCAGCGGTTTTAAACTACTGTTTACTAGAGTTGTAGATACCTTCACAAAAGTTCAGGAGCTGATTTTGACAGGAGCGTAAGATGTCTCTTCTTACAGTATTAATCGTTGCCGCTCTGGCAATGACCGTATTAGTACTATTAATGGACCTGGATTCAATGATCAAGGGTGGAGAGTTTGATGAGAAACACAGCAATGAGCTTATGCTTGCTCGTGTTGCTCTACAAGGACTCACTTTCCTGTTGTTAGTTGCTGCCTTTTTCCTGGCAAATAGTTAACAACAAATAGCTTTCTCTAACTCGCTATGAAAGCGGGATAGGGATGTATTGAGACAAAAATTTGTGTAGGGTGATGAGTTTAAGCTAATACTCCGATAAAATTGATGTAAGCATGTCTAAATTTATTAAAACTCATAAATTCGTTGTATGTGCATTGTCGCTGACGCTAATCGTATTCTTTCAGTTTCCGAAGGCAACAGCGGAACTGAAACCTGAACAAACTGTACCCGGGAATATTGTCGATCTCGGAAAAGCACTTTTCTTCGATAACAACCTCTCACGTAATCGAACACAATCCTGCGCCTCATGTCATGATCCGGAACGCGCCTTTACCGATGGTAGGGCCAATCATACCGATGGAGCCGTATCTCTTGGCGATGATGGCATTTCTCTCGGTGATCGAAACGCCCCAACGATAAGCTATGCCGCTTTGACACCTGCGTTTCACAAAGATGAAAACGGTGAATACACAGGTGGTCTGTTCCACGATGGTAGAGCAGCGACTATGGTTGAACAGGCAGCCGGGCCACTGGTAAACCCTCTGGAGATGGCACTGTCAGATGCGACAGCGGTTTCGGAACGTATTCAGGAAAACCCGGTTTATGTAGAAGTATTCAAAAAACTTTTTACAGATTCTGTTTTTACAGACGCTAACAAGGTTTATGCCGCAGTCTCTCAAAGTATTGCGACCTTTGAATCAAGTCCAGAGTTTGCACCTTTCGATTCAAAATACGATCGCTACTTACGTGGCGAATATATTATGACGAGGCAGGAGGATTTGGGTCGTCAGTTTTTTTTCTCGGATCTGATAAATTGTAATAGCTGTCATTTAGTAAACTTATCGCCACTTTACAAGCAGGAAACCTTTACCAACTATCGTTATCACAATATTGGTACGCCAACAAACATCTCTGTTAGAAAAAAGAATGGCGTGGATATTGAACATAGTGATCAGGGTTTGTTAGATAACCCTTCTGTTAACGACCCAATACATAGCGGAAAATTCAAAGTGCCAACACTGCGAAATGTCAGCGTCAGCGCTCCTTATATGCACAATGGTGTTTTCAATGATTTACGTACTGTGATGTTATTTTATAGTCAGTATTTGGTCAGTAACGAAGAAAACCAATCCAACCCGGAAACAGGTAAGCCCTGGGGGAAACCAGAAGTAGAAGAAAATATTGATCTGAAGTTATTACGCCAACGACAACCACTGGATAGCTATCATATCACCGCGCTGCTGGCCTTCCTTGATACCCTGACCGACAAACGTTACGAACACTTATTAAAATAGTAAGCAGGCTTTATTCCCTGTTCTTATAACGTTTTTCATATTCCTCAGCGCCATACTGTCTGCGAAATCTTTCTCGTGCTGCCGAATCGCGACCAGTAATCCCATTTATAGCGCCCAACATTGTCGAAATTATTATGGACCAATGAAATCCAAATTGTGTTGTTGTTGATGCAAACCAGACCAGGCCAATTACCATAATGAGGATAATACTGTTCTCTATAACAGTAGCCTGAATCATTGAAATACCCAGTACTATGAACCCGGCTGTTCCTGCTACTAACCAGGCTTTCTCATCACTTGCATCCGTCAACCAAAGTGTTAAACACGAGATGATTAAGCTAAAAACAATACTGCGACCAAGAAAGCCATGTTCTGAGTAAATAAACTCTTCCGTATCCTGATTTTCCACCGGATCGTTCATCATTCAATCAGCTTTATGATAGTTCCATTCAGGAGAGCTAAGACTTATCGTCGATTACCTCTAGTAAGACACCGTTCAAATTCTTTGGATGTAAAAAGGCAAATTCACAATCGCGAAAAGGTCGAGCGCCACCTATAAATGAATAATCTTTGCTTTCCAGTTCTTCGATTGCATCGCGGGTATTATCAACATTCAAACTAACCAACATGATCCCTTCGCCGCGTTTTTCTATGAATTTTGCAACATCCCCATCCGGCGATGTCGACTCCATTAATTCAAATCCAACTTCACCAACCCAGTAACGCGCTACTTTTATTTTTTCAGGTTCATCAATATAGGCATCGTCGGGTTCCGTTTTTCCCAACAGCGGTTCCCAGACTTTACGAGCTGCATCCAGATTCAGGACAGCGATAGAGATATGGTCAATTTTTTTCGGTTTCATTCAGATCATTTCCTTTTCATAAATCCGATTGATGTCTTACATCAGATTTAGCATCAAGTTTGCTTCTTCGCTCATGTATTCAGGTTTCCAGAACGGATCCCAGACAAGCTCAATCTCAACTTTATCAACTCCATCAACCTGAACTACTGCTTCCTGCACCCATTTTGGAATTTCCTCGGCTACCGGACATGTTGGTGCTGTCAGCGTCATAGTTACTTTAACTATTCCGTCATCACCAATATCAATCGCGTAAATTAGACCCAGATCAAAAATGCTGACGGGTATTTCAGGGTCATAAACTGTTCTCAGCGCTTCGACAATAGGCGTTTCTAATGCTGACTCACTCATACCCTCACGATAGGGCACCTCCATATCGTCTTCATTATTGCCCTGCTCTGTCATTACAACTGCTGGCATTTCAAATGCTCCACTATCTTCAAGTTTGCTTTTCTGGAAAGAATATACCTATTCTTGTATTATCGTACTATAATACGTATATAAATTCCAGAAATCCGGATTGCTGTCTTTGTATATAATGCCAGACGGGGAGATACAGTCGATAAGTCCAGTACATCTTAATTATGATGTGTTCGGACAAACTATAAACTTATCAGGTAGTTATGAATAGAAATAATTGATATCTATGGAAAATATTGAGCCGGTGAATTCAGAAATACTTATTCGGGATGCGATCTTTGATGACCTTGAGGCCATCGGTAATATCGATGCTCAGATTAGCGGTGCCAGGAAACCGGATTACTGGAATGAAACATTCGAGTTTTACAGTACCCACAAGGAAAATGATTTCTTTTTTGTGGCAATGAATGGAGATGAGGTAGTCGGCTTTATTGTTGGCGAAATCAGGGCCTGGGAATTCGGCTCATCTCCCTGTGGTTGGGTTTTTGCTATCGGTATAAAAGTCGACCAGCGCTTACACAAAGTAGGGACATCTTTATTGGAAACATTATGTGAACGTTTCAAACAAGCAGGCGTAGAAAAAGTACGCACTATGGTTAACCGGGCAGATCGTGAAATCATGGCATTTTTCCGTAGCCAGGGATTGATGGCCGGCCCCTATCAGGAATTAGAAAAAGACTTAATCTAAGTTAACGCACGAATCCATTAAGCTTATGAAATTACAAACAGCAACACGCCTTGCACTTTATGCGGTATTGGAACTTGCAGCCCAACCGGATCAGCAATTTTCACGAATGGAGATCGCAAAAAAATTCAATGTTTCAAGCAATCATTTATCAAAAGTGATGCGTGACCTTGGTAAAGCCGGTCTTGTCGATGCAACTCGTGGTGTTGGCGGTGGATATTGGTTCGTTGGTAACGCAAAACGAACAACACTGCTGGACATAATCAAGATATTCGAACCCTTCCCTTTCGACAGCACTGACCGAACAGAGCCTGGACAGGAGACGGAAGTTGGGCAGGCTCTGGATGTTGTGCTTGATGAAATAAGCGAATCCATTCACGCCACACTGGACACGATCAGTATCAGCACCATGTTATCGATAAAGGATCGAATCAAGTAGAAGAACTACAAGAGAGTCAGAGTAAGCCTGGTGCTGATTGATAGATTAATATCTAAATGTTATTCATCGCTTGAGTATTAAAATAGATATTTCTCACTTCGAAAAGAAATTGTAAAGCCATGCGAAAATAGCACCGGCGATGCCGGCATCGACTACACCATATAATGCTGCAATGATGACGCTTGATAATCCTGCTCCGGGTTGATAGCCAGGATAGAGCGATCCAACAACTTCCAGAAAGTTTATGCCGTAGCCGGGAAACAAAATATTGGCGCTTCCAACAATCAATATTGCGAAACTCCAGACAATTGCAGCTGTTATCGCAAGACCTTTTATAGATAGTTTCATACTCTCTTTCCCCTGGGATTGTTATTGCGAAATTCTTCTGGAATCGAAATAATTCTCTGGTTTAATCCTTGATTGTTTAATGCTCCAACAAATCCAAAGCATAATCATTACCATCCAATAGGAAAACATGGTCAATAGTTGGCGGTTCACAAGTCTCGCCGTCATATTCGGTAATTAAATCGTCGCAAGATGGTTTGCAGTCCGGGGTGAAATAGATCGTGATTTTGCCATCTTTATATTCGTTGTCAGATAACAAGGCCATCTCATCTGGACCATCAGCCGCTATATATAGCTTTTCGAACTGCTTTTGCAGTTTTTCC
>JABHFC010000113.1 GCA_018676275.1 Gammaproteobacteria bacterium
CAAATTACAGGGTAAGGAGCGAATGGAAGTTGAAAAGGGTATCCCTGGAGATATATGTGCGGTGGCAAAGATTGATGAAATGCATTTTGATGCGGTATTGCACGATTCCCACGATGAAGATCATATCCATCTTCGCTCCCTCGAACTTCCAAGACCAATGTCTGGCCTGGCAATTGAAACCAAAAGTCGCGGTGACGAACAAAAAATTTCCGAAGCTTTGCATAAACTCGAAGCAGAAGATCAAAGTTTTCTGGTGGAGCATAATGCAAGTTTGAATGAAACGGTGATTCGAGGGTTGGGTGAATTACATTTACGAATAATGCTGGAAAAATTGAAAAATAATTATCACGTCGAAGTTGATACCCATCCACCCAGAATTGCCTATCGCGAATCCATTACAAAAAATGCAGAAGGACATCATCGACACAAAAAACAAACCGGAGGTGCGGGTCAGTTTGGCGAAGTGTATTTGCGTATTGAACCACTCCCCAGGGGTACAGGTTTTGAATTCGTTGATAAAATTGTTGGTGGTGTTATTCCAAGGCAATTTATTCCGGCAGTCGAGAAAGGAGTTAAACAGGCATATGAGGAAGGTGTCATCGCTGGTTATCCGGTACAGGATGTCAGGGTTACCGTTCACGACGGGAAGCATCATGCTGTTGATTCGAAGGAAGTCGCTTTTATTTCAGCAGGTAAAAAAGCATTTCTCGAGGCATTCAAACAGGCTAAACCGGTAATACTTGAACCTGTTGTTGAAATAACCGTGACCGCACAAAACGAGTTTATGGGTGATATAAATGGTGATATTTCTTCTAAACGTGGTCGCATTAAAGATACCCGTGCCATGACTGGCGGCATGACAAGCGTAAGGGGACTGGTACCACTGAGTGAGCTGGATAATTATCAATCTCAGCTGAAGTCGATTACCGGTGGTGTCGGCACATTCTCTTTCAGTTTTAGTCATTATGATCCCGTTGCCAATAAAATTCAGCAACAACTGATACAGGCGCATAGTCCGCAGACGAAAGAAAGCTAGTTTTAGCGAAAAATATGGTTATTATGGCAGCTGGTCGAATTTTGTTATGCTAATTTGTTATTTAGATAGTTAAATCCAGTATTTTTTAGAATAACGCTTTATTGATATTATCCTCGACCCTGAAACTGGAATCCTGTGTTAAGGCCAAGAAAACGAAGATGTATCAATACGACCAATACGATCAAACTATTGTTGATGAGCGCGTGGCTCAGTTTCGCGATCAAACTCAGCGGTTTCTAAAAGGGGAGCTAAGCGAAGACGATTATCGTCCCCTACGTCTGATGAATGGTTTGTATTTGCAACGCCATGCGCCAATGTTACGCGTTGCAATTCCCTATGGACTTTTAAGCTCACAACAACTTCATATGCTTGCGCATATAGCGCGCAAGTACGATAAAAATTACGGTCATTTTAGTACTCGACAGAATATTCAATATAACTGGCCAAAACTGGAAACAGTACCAGATATTCTGGCGGATCTGGCCAGTGTTCAAATGCATGCTATTCAAACCAGTGGTAATTGCATAAGAAATACCAGCTCCGATCATCTTGCTGGTGTTGCTGAAGACGAAATCGAAGATCCACGACCTTATTGCGAGATTATCCGGCAGTGGTCAACATTGCACCCGGAGTTTTCCTTCTTACCACGTAAATTCAAGATAGCGGTTAGTGGTGCTACAAATGATCGCGCCGCTGTTACTGTTCATGATATCGGGCTTTACTTAATACGTAATGATAAAGGTGAAACTGGTTTCAGAGTGCTGGTGGGTGGTGGTCTTGGACGAACACCGTATATAGGAACTTTTATTCGGGAGTTCCTGGAGAAGAAAGATCTCTTGTCATATCTTGAAGCGATATTACGTGTTTATAACCGTTATGGTCGTCGGGATAACATGTATAAAGCCCGCATCAAGATTCTGGTCAACTCCCTGGGTGCAGATAAATTCGCACAGTTGGTTGAAGATGAGTGGCGACGTATTAAAGACTCAGCTTTATTACTTGATCAAAAAGAAATCGATCGAGTTAAGTCATTTTTCACCTCACCCGAGTATGACGAGCAAGCCGGTCAGGACACAAGCTTTGAGCAGCACTTACTGGCTAACAAACAATTTGGTAACTGGGTCAAACGTAATGTACGAAGCCACAAGATTGGTGGTTATAGAGCGGTATTCGTATCGTTGAAGGCACCGAAAATGGCACCCGGCGATGCTACTGATGTGCAAATGGATACGGTGGCTGATATTGCTGAACAATATAGTTATGGTGAGATTGTAGTTACCCACGATCAAAACCTGGTTTTGGCTAATGTTAAGCAAGCTGATCTATATTCAGTTTGGCAGGCATTAAGTGAGCAAAACCTGGCAACGCCGAATATCGGTTTATTGACGGACATGATTTGCTGTCCTGGCCTGGATTTTTGTTCACTGGCTAACGCAGGCTCCATTCCTATTGCGAAACAGATTAATGAGAAGTTTGCTGATCTGGATTATCTACATGACATCGGTGAGATAAAGGTAAAAATGTCAGGTTGCATGAATGCCTGTGGCCATCACCATGTTGGCCACATTGGTATTCTCGGAGTCGATAAAAAGGGTGCTGAGTTCTATCAATTAACACTGGGTGGTACGGCGGAAAATAACGCAGCTCTCGGTGATCGATTGGGACCGGCTATCGAAAAAGAAAAAGTTGCGGATACTATCGAAAAAATTCTCGATGTGTATGTAGAGCAGCGTATAGAAGAAGAACGTTTTCTTGATACCTATAAACGTATTGGTATCAAACCTTTTAAAGAACGCGTCTACAGGCAGGAAGAAGTTGTCGAAAAGGAGGTGGCCGTTGCGGGTTATTAAAGATAATAAAATTGTTGATGACAGTTGGCAGCGAATTCATGAGTCAGATATAGAAAAGGGTATACCCGAAGGGGATGTAATTGTTCCCTTTAGTTACTGGCAAGCCAACCGAGCCGAATTAGTGGAACGAGAAGGTCGGCTGGGTGTTTGTATTAATGGCGATGATGAAACGGAAGAAGTAGCAAAGGATCTGACTTGTTTTGATTTAATTGCAGTGGATTTTCCGGCTTTTAAGGACGGGCGTGGTTATTCTCATGCGCGAATTTTACGCGATCACTACGAATATGAAGGCGATCTTCGGGCGGTAGGGGATGTCTTACGTGATCAGTTATTTTATCTGCAGCGTTGCGGAATTAATTCGTTCCATATACGGGAAGATATGGACTATGAAGATGCCATGAAAGGCTTTTCCGATTTCAGTGTGAAATATCAAACTGCAGCTGATGGAGTTTTACCTGTTTATAAAGAGAGGTAAAATTTCGATACTATATTTGAAGATAAAAAAGTTTTCTGAGTACTTCCGTCGTTATACGCAAATTGTCGTGATTGTTGGCGTATTTAAATCCGGGTCACTATGAAAGCCCCTGATTAATAGTACATAATCACCAGTATCTGCAAGTCCCTGTTCCTTGGCCACACGACGAGCAAGCTCGTTGGGATTTATCGAGCCTGTCTCTTCATCCAG
>JABHFC010000114.1 GCA_018676275.1 Gammaproteobacteria bacterium
ACTGAATGAAACCAATTATGTATATACAGAAATCTTACAGTTTTTTAAAAAACGGGACTTAATCAGAGGTTCCTTAGGGTAATAGTAAAAAAATGTTACTGTAAGCAGTAACTTGAAAGCGAATCATTACAGAGACAAACACAAGTGCGGCAGAGCAGATTATGAATTTTCTTGATTTTGAACAGCCTATTGCGGAGCTGGAAGCTAAAATAGAAGAATTACGATATGTTGGCGACGACAGCGATATAAACATCAGTGAGGAAGTTTCCAAGCTGGAAAAGCGTAGTGGAGAACTGACTGACTCAATATTTTCGTCGTTAAACCCCTGGCAGGTATCGCAAGTAGCCAGACATCCACATCGACCCTATACCCTGGATTATATTGAACGTATTTTTTCGGATTTCCATGAATTACATGGGGAACGGCATTTTGGGGACGATCCCGCTATTGTCGCCGGTATTGCACGCCTTGACGGCTTACCAGTCGCTATTATTGGTCATCAGAAGGGTCGGGATATAAAAGAAAGAATTGAAAGAAATTATGGAATGCCTAAACCGGAAGGTTATCGTAAAGCTTTGCGCATAATGCAGCTGGCCGAACGATTCAAATTACCGGTAATTACACTTATGGATACGCCAGGTGCTTATCCAGGTATTGGTGCGGAAGAACGAGGACAGAGCGAAGCTATTGCACGGAATTTGCTAGTAATGTCAGAACTGAAGACGCCTATTGTATCCGTTGTTATAGGTGAAGGCGGTTCCGGAGGTGCTCTCGCGATTGGTGTTACCGATAACTTGATGATTTTGCAGTACAGCACCTATTCCGTTATTTCGCCGGAGGGTTGCGCTTCCATACTTTGGAAGAGTGCAGATAAGGCAGCCGATGCAGCTGAAGCTATGGGCATCACAGCCGAACGTCTACAGCAGGCAGGCGTTGTTGATAAAATAATTCCGGAACCATTGGGAGGGGCGCATAGAGACTATGAAACCATTGCAGCAAGTGTAAAATCTGAACTCAAGAATAGTCTGAATGAATTACGAAAATTGAGCATTGAAGATTTACTTGCTCAACGCTATGCGAAGTTAAGATCTTTCGGTAATTATCAATAAAACCGGATTTAGTTTAAGAAGTAATATCCAATATCACTGACAAATTCTGAACAATCACGTTTGAAATCCTCCTCGTTCTCAGCAGACAATCTGCTAGCCAAGCTGAATACTCTATCTGTAGCTGGGCAATATTATGTTGCCTACAGTGGTGGACTTGATTCACATGTTCTATTACATGCTTTGCATTCGCTTAGATCAGAACTATCTACGGAAATTTACGCTCTGCATGTTAATCATGGGATAAACAAGGAAGCCGGCGAGTGGGTCTTACACTGTGAACAAACATGTAAGAATCTCGACATCGAATTAATAGTTCTGAATATCGGAGAGTCCCATCCACTGGGAGAAAGTCTGGAAGCATGGGCAAGGCAAAAACGGTATTCCTTGTTTGCGACGAAACTTGATACGGAAGACATGTTATTAACTGCACATCATCAAGATGATCAGGCAGAGACACTTTTGTTGCAATTATCCCGAGGTGCTGGAGTAAAAGGTCTCGCAGCTATGCCATTCCTGAGGAACCGTGACGGAATGTCGCATGCACGACCGCTGCTAAATTTCAGTCGTGAACAATTACTTGAATATGCAAAATTGCATAAGCTCCAGTGGATCGAAGATGGAAGTAATGATGATCTCGGTATTGATCGTAATTTTTTCAGGCATGAAATATTACCCGAGTTGCAACAACGCTGGCCAAACATTGCAGAAACTCTGTGCAGAGCTGCAAGTCATCAGGCTGAAGCAATGACAATACTGGACGAATCTGCTGAAACGGATCTTCAGAATTGCCTTACTCAGGCTGAAAACTGTCTGGATATTGAAAAATTGCTCTTGCTTTCCTCTGCGCGT
This sequence comes from Gammaproteobacteria bacterium, assembly GCA_018676275.1. Taxonomy (GTDB): domain Bacteria; phylum Pseudomonadota; class Gammaproteobacteria; order Eutrophobiales; family Eutrophobiaceae; genus WLWS01. The sequence goes on from JABHFC010000114.1 coordinate 1,959, forward strand.
CAGGCAAATTCGATTCGACATTGGCTACGACAATTGTCACTTCCAATACCCGATACCAGACTCATGCAGGAAATACTGAACAAATTGTTACCGGCCAAAATTGATGCCGAACCTTTAGTCAGGTGGCCGGGGACTGAAATCAGGCGATATCAGCAACATTTATATGCATCAGAGCCTTTTCCAGTTCACGACAATAAAGTGAAGCTCGACTGGAATTTAAACGCCGTGTGCGAACTTGGTGATGGTGTTTTAAGAGCCAGTCTCGGGCATGGTCCCGGAATCAAGACCGATATTTGCCGCGATAATCAGGTTCAGATTCGTTATCGTCGGGGTGGTGAAAAAATCAAGTTGTTCAACAAGAAACATCATCAAGAGCTAAAAAAGCTGTTTCAGGAAACAGGTATTCCGCCCTGGATACGGGATCGTATACCTTTGCTTTATAAGGACGATAAATTAATTGCAGTAGCGAATTTATGGATTGATGTGGCGGCCTGTAGTACAGATGATGAAACTGCATGGCAGATTGACTGGAACTGGTCGAATTGGCAAAACTCCAATATTTGAGAAAAAAATGGCAATTAATATTTTCGAAGCTGCAAAAAACTGTTTGGAAGAGAGCAATCTTGAGAGAAAAATTCAACTTTCAAAAGAAACGGCTAAACGCGCAAAGCAGGCTTACGTAATAGAAAAATTGGCAGACTGGACTGAGCCGAAAGTAGGAAGACCAATTAAACCAGCACTAGTATCTCCCCATGCATTACCAAAGCGCGGAATTGGCACTGAACAGGGTAAATATTCATTGATTCACGCAATCGCACATATTGAATTTAATGCGATCAATCTCGCCTTTGATGCCATCTATCGATTTCAGGATATGCCCGAAGAGTATTATTGGGACTGGTTACAGGTAGCAGGGGAAGAAACAAATCACTTCATATTATTACGCAGACATCTTAATAATGGCAATTATGAATACGGAGATTTTGAAGCCCATAATGGTTTATGGGATATGGCGAAGCAAACAGCAAATGATGCCCTGGACAGGATGGCAATCATACCCAGGGTGCTTGAAGCACGAGGTCTGGATGTAACGCCGGCGATGATAAAGAAATTTGCTCATATAGGTGAAACTGGGATTGTGTCAACACTTGAAACAATTTACGAAGAAGAAGTTGGCCACGTTTTTATTGGTAACCGCTGGTTCCGATATCTATGCGAACAACGCGGCTTGATAGCGGAACAGACTTTTCTTGAGCTTGTCAGACATTATAAACTTGATGATTTCAGAGGGGGGTTTAATAAAGTTGGTCGAAAAGAAGCAGGCTTTAGCGAAGAAGAGCTGGAATATATGGAAAACAAATTTGTTAATGCATATTAAGGAATGAAGATGAGATCTGATTTTGAAGATACATTTGCCCTGCAACGATTGTATGAAAAATGGGTGGTTAAAGAAGAGTGGCTTGTAAATGAAGAAGCCATACCATTGCTACTTGGAACCGACCCGACAACTGATTTTTTGACTTCAGAATATAAACAACTACAAAACCGAATTCAGACGGCGATTTCAGAGGGTGATATAAAGACGGTGACAGGCAGCACAGAAACTTCAGATCATATCAAGGTGCAACCAGCTATTATTTATCAGTGGGCGATGACAAACAGATTGACGCTGCCTATGGAGCTGATCAATTTGATGGAGTTCGTATTAAAAACGGTATTGTTAAATGAACCAGAACCGGATTCACAAAATGAGTCCGGGTTGTTATCGGAAAACAATGATGCTCAACAGCTATTAGGAGCCTGCTTTGCAATTGCAGCCAGTTTCCCGGAAGAATGCAAGAATAGTCGAGGAGTGGTAAAAACGGAACGAGTATTACGCTTGCTTGATGAACATTCCGATAGACTTTTTGATGGTCAACTGCCTGCATTGTCTTCTACGGTGATTCGCGACCTTGTAAATCACTGGGTGCAGAAACTGAAATAGATAAGGGAAAAATCTAATACGTGCTAATGCGCAGGCATTTTGGTTTTTTGTATAGAGGTATTTTCTTCAAGTTGGTAATCTTCTGCATACTTTGTAAATCGTAAATAAATATCCCCTATCTCAAGGATGTCACCTTCCTGTATTTTCTGGTTTAAAACTTGTTCTTCATTTACATAAACACCGTTTAATGACTTCATGTCCATAATGTAGAAATCACCATTCTTATCACGATGTATTTCAGCATGCAGCCTGGATATAGAATTATCATCAAGTGTTAATTCATTGTCCTGGCTACGCCCAATTCGCCATGTTGTACTAAGGATCGGATAACGAATGGAGTTATCTTCTTGTGAAACAAGATATGCAAATGGCTTTACTTGTTCTCGGATGCTATTTGCAAAAACATTTTTGTCGGGTTGTTTTCTATAAATCAGTATGAGTGTTATTAATGCTACTGAGAAAAGAAACACAAGCGCGATTGGCAAGCCATACCACAACCAAAAATTAATTTTTTCCGGTTCACTCTCGGGGGCAACCATTTTTATAGTCGTTTGTATCGGTTCCGCTGGAGATATATTCACGGGGGAGCCGGGAGGAGGGATAGCAATTACCGGGGATAGGGAAACAGGAACCTTTATATTTATATTTCCGATGTCTGTTTTGAATTCCAATGTGATTTTAGTTATAGAAAGCCTGGCTGTTTCAGCAAGCTCGGTAATATCAACAACAAAATCTTTACCAGCATCAATATTTCTAAAGGGTTTACGATAAAATTTTTCGTTTAAATCAAAGTTACTATTTGCTTCAGTAAAACTTCCGCCGGTCTCTTCGCTCAAACGGCGCAAAGTTTGCAATGCGACGGATAGGGATACGGAACGGGGAAAACCAATACTGTTTATGACAATTCCCTTTCTTCGGGCAGCTTTGACTACATCGGAATGAAAATAAGCCTTGTCTTCTGCCTGTCCATCCGAAAAAAGAAAGATAGCTTTACGACTGGCATTGGTGCGAGATAGTTTTTCTATAGTTAATAGCAGGTTGCGATAAAGTTCAGTAGTACGTCCTTCCGCCTTGATATCTTTTGCTGATGCTATTAATTGCTTTTTACTGGAACCAATGGGTACAAGGATACGAAGTTTTTTATCAAAGGTGGCAAGTCCCAGTCTGTGTGAGTTATTACTTGTATTGACCAGAGTTTTTATTTGTTGAATATTTTTATTAATTACATTTTGTCTACCAGGGTCACTGGTGTCGATAAGAAAAAATATCGCACTGAAATTGGCACTCTTATTTTGCACTTCTTCCACCGGCATTTCCAAATTACGGGAGAGTGCGCGAATATTACTTACTGAACCTGGAAATAATGGTCGATAATGACATTCAAGCTGTATGTCTAACTGCTCACAGCGAATGTCTAATTCAGCAGTTAGCTCCTGCCAGGCATTTATCGAAGAACTAAAAGAGCAAAATACGATAAAAGCTGTTAGAAAATGAACGATAGAATGTCTGGAGAACATTTACTTATCTGGTATTAGCGGATCGGGTAGATCATAGAAATCAATGTTTATCGACTCCTGACCCATTTTGGAAGAGTCTTCAACCTCCACCATATTCATTTCATCAATTTCTTCAAATTCTCCCAGTAGTGGCACACCCTTATTTAATTTTGCTTTTGCCGCTACGATTTTCTCGTAGAAATTATTGGAATAGGGAAACACGTAGGCACGTGGCGGCGTGTTTTTGCTCAGATCTTTAATATGTGAAAGCCATAGGTAAATAGCACCATCATCACCGGTGATCTTATTCGGTTGTTGAACATGAGCCGCGATCAATCGGAAATTACCGGGAGGGGACTCTTCCGTGGGCCATCCCAAAAGAGGGGCGAAAGACAGGTAGGTGACCACATAAAAGACAGTTGTAATGAAAATCGCCCCCGCTTTTACCTGCCAGGACCATTTAGAATACAAATTGATACTCAACAAAAGTATTGCGATCAAAATATAGGCTGCTATCAACCCAGAAACACTTAATGTAACCACACAAACCCCCTCGCTATTTTATTACCCAATGGATACAAGCTTTTTAGGTAAGAAATTAATATTTGATACCTCACCATCAGAAGTAATCCTGAATCGCAAAGCTGTTTTTTCATCACCCGACTGTTCCAGCATGACCGTACCATAATATACAACTTCGAGTTTTGGATTGACTTTAACAAGACGAATATTTACCTCGACAGCCTTTTGTGTTTCAGAAGCATAGTAATGAAGATTAACTATATATTCACCCTGAACGACACCTCGCAATGTTACTACTTCCTGATTCAATGGATTTTCTATTTCTTCACCATTTACCGTAATTGTATCGTTCAATCGTCCTCTATCATCTCGGTCAAGATGTAAAAGATCTGCTTCCGGGCTTCTAAACCAGATTATTTTGCCATCCGGATCTTCTACCCATGTATCAATATCATCGGGGCTATTGTCTTCCCAGGTAACTGTCAAAATATATTCTGCTTTCGGATCGATTATGCCGGATTTAGCATCAGGATTCATAAACATGATGGCGACAAGAAATAGAAAGGTAAAACCAAGCAGGGCATTAAATAAAAGATCTGTAAAGGGATCTGATTCCGAACGTCGACGGGTGTACATTGGGCTAAACTGTCGACTTTATTTTTGGCAGCACGTAAACACTACTAAGATGCTTGGCTGTTTCAATAAGATCGTCAGCACCTCTATCCAGCATATGGTATTGGGCGCCTGCCAGTATGCTACAAACCAGTCCGGCAAAGGTAGTATACAACGCAGTTCCCATACCGGAACTCATTTGAGTAAGAATATTCTGAATTGCATTGAGATCAATTTCAGTGATATCTGCAACACTGGCAAGCATTAATACGAAGCCAATTATGGTACCCAGCAAACCCAATTTGACCATGATGTCGGCAACAAACCATCCCATATCATGTGGTTTTTTCAGTCGTGATTCATAGACATCCAGCAAGTCACCATTATGCTTATTTGATTCATTGTTATCGTTGTTATATTCATGAGTTGTTTTGTATATCAGATCGTGCAGGTAATCACTTAGCACTGATTCTGGTAAGACATGGCTCCCATTTACATGTACCCGACCATCACTCAGATGTATGTCGAGATCTGATTCATTCTGAATTAAATTTTGTATCTTTTGGGTTGCATTTAACTGACTGGAAATAAAATAGACGCGTAAAATACAATGAAAGGTAATGATGATGTAGAGCAAAGTGATGGCCCATGAAATCCTGCTTTTGTCACCCATATATAATAGAGCAAGAATGTTTTCATGCCAGGAAGCAAATAATGCAAAAATAATCAAGCCGGTGAATATTAACCAGACCAAAAACAAATGATGTGTATCTTTTTCCAAGCTAGTGTCCTCAGTCAATTTTATTGAACTACATTACTACTCATCCAGTTCCGGCCAGTCAGTCGCTGAAAATTCTACAATCTCTTTCATCAAGTCATTAATCTCTCCGGTAACCGAATTCAGCGCTGGATTCGATTTCATATATGGGAGCAGGGCCGCAGTAATTATTCTACGTTCACCAACATCACGAATAATGAGTCTTTGGGGGCAGTAGCCGATGTACTCAGGAGCCAGTTCGAGCATCCTCTTTGCATGACTCAGATTACAAAACAATATCACCTCATAGTCTGGAAAGCCACTTTCACCACGTTCTCTTATGGCCTTTCCAATATGGAGACGATTGTTTATTCGAAAGTTACGTTCAGTGATGGCGAACTCAGCATCATCCAGGATTTGAATAATGTTTTTATCGCTTGAACTTTCGGCAAATTCATTTTTACTTTCGCTACAGCCTGACAGGCCGATAAAAATACAGCAGACTAAAAAAAAGTTAAAGAATTGAGAGAGAATAGTCTGCCGCCAAAAAATAAAAAAAACTGCCATGTCATTCTTTGATGACAACACGGGTACCGATGGAAACAAACTGTCTAAGTGCAGTAATTTCTTTGTTCTTCAGTGCAATGCAACCTTCTGTCCAGTTAAAGCTTTCGTGGATTTTACGTCTCTCTTCTGTACTATCACCCAGGCCATGAATCCCTATATAACCCCCCAGGGCAGTATTTTGCGGTGGACCTTGTTTGTCTTTGAAGGCGAAGGCTATTTGTTTAAACTCCCTCGCCGAAATGGTCTTATCTTTATAGCCATACCAGGCATCAAGCAAATTCGGATAGTCTAATTGCATGAAATAATGGAATTTGCTGTCGGCCTTAAAATCAGTAATCTTGTAGACACCAACAGGGGTTTTTTTATCACCCAGTCGTTTTTTCGTACCTTTACCGCCTTTACCGAGGGCAATATCAAATCTCTTTATTGTTTCATCGCCTTTTTTTACGAGCAGTTCTTTTTCAGATTTTGAAATTTCAAGTTGATAAGTATCTTCTCGAGCGAATGCGCTGGAGGATGTGAAAAAGATGATGAGAGAGAAGAGAATGGCATTAGAACTTTGGTTTCGCATTCTAATTCCGGCTTTCACCAGGGCTTTTTTTCCAACTTCCAGTTTTTGATTCATATTCCGCTTACACGCATTAATGAAATCCCATTATGTCATTATGTGACAATCCATGAAAATAGGATGTTAAGCGATCAAGACTGCGGATACATGAAAAGAACTTTTCGGAGCCTACACCGAATTGAGCTCCAATTGCTTTCCTGCCTGCTACCATGCCAATCTGGATTGAATGTAATTATGCAATTTCCCGGACCATTCTGATTCATAAGACATTCCAGATAAGGAAATATTCAATTTGCCTGAGTCATAGCGCTGATGGACTGTACCTGGTTAGATTTCCACTTATGCATGCTTGTTATTAAGAATAACTATAAAAAACAACAAGTAACATAAGTATAGTTATTGCCGAGTTGGTCGCATGGCTTGTTTCCCCTTGGAAAGCTGTCTGATGAGTTTTATATTATTTGGTCTATATGAACCAACTCTGCATGCAGTTATACTGCATTAATGTCCCTGCCAGAAAGACGATCGCTGAAAAACCTTTTGTTTATCCATGAGATTGCTTTCCTGTTATTGGTGGCTGTTACCGGCATTCTAGGTGGGTTGTCAGCCTACTTTTGGCAGGAAACATCATCGGAATCAGTGCGTATTAATAAAATCATCTACGTTACAGAGCAAATACGAAGTGAGTTATTTCGCCAGATCCAGCAGGTGATACGTGCCCGAATGCTTGAAGATCCGCGTGCATTTAGTGTCTATGCACAATATTCGAGGCATATAGACACACTGTTTAATTCCTTGCGTCAGGAGTCAGGGTCTCGTGAAGAAGATGAGTCGATACAAGCTTTGCAGGAATCCTACCGGAGTATTCAGAACGATATGAATGCCATTTTCTCCGATCCTTATGCGACGAATAATACTAACCGAATGAAGATTCTCGATCCTCGATTTGCAGAGAGAATGGTAGGCGTGTTCGAAGGGCGTTATTTACAATTGAAATCAAGACTTGCCAGTAAACATGATGAGCTTGATAACACCATTGAACGATGGACACGCTTTGCCCCAATTTTGATACCAATATTCTTTCTACTGGCAGTAATGCTGGTGCTTTTCACACGTCGTATTTTGATTCGCGATTTTGTCAGGCCGATGGCTACAGTTATGGGCGGAGCTGGAATTATTCGAAAAGGGCAATTGCAGCACCATATTCCTGAACAGGGTGTAGAAGAAGTGGCGGAAATTGCCGACTCACTGAACAGCATGGCCAGTGACCTGGCGCTAAGTCGAGATGCACTTGTCGAGAGTGAGCGACAGGCGGCTCTGGGTGAGTTGATCCCGGTAGTTGCGCACAATATCCGCAATCCGCTGGCGAGTATACGGGCAACTGCCCAGATGCTGGATGACGCTGAAGACAAGCAGGAACTTGAGGAAAGCAAACAGGCGATAATGGATACAATCGACAGATTGGGACGTTGGGTTAATGCTCTGGTTTCCTATTTACATCCTCTTAAACCGCAGGAAAGAATGGTTAGTGCCCGAGAACTTTTTGAATCATCAATCAGTATGCTCGAATCGAAAATAGAAGAGAAAAATATTCAACTAGACAGGAAAGATATGGAGTACACGGGAGAAATTAAGGCAGATCCCGATTTAATGGAGCAGGCGCTTTATTGTTTGCTAGCCAATGCAATCGAAGCAAGTCCTGAAAAAGGCGAAGTGAGTCTCTGCCTCGATAAGCAAGCAGGAAGCATAAAATTCAGTATAGCCGACAACGGTAATGGACTTCCTTTTATGCCCAAAGCCGGAGATCTCGAACCCGGTCCATCTACGAAAAAATTCGGCACAGGGCTGGGTATTCCGATTGCCTTTAAAATATGCCAGAGCCATGGTTGGGAATTGAAATATCATGTTCTTGAACGAGGCACACTGGCAGTGATTACCTGTCCGGTTGAAGAATGAGATAAATACAGATATGACGATTGACAGCAATACTTTAGTTAATTCGACAGAAGTGCCGATCCTGCAAAAAAATATTCTGATTATTGAAGATGAAAAGGTATTTGCCCGCGCAGTACAAAAAAAACTGACACGAGCAGGTTATGTCTGCGAGGTTGCAGGAAGTCTCGCAAGCGCATGGAAGATGTTTAAGAAAACTGCGCCTGATTTAATTCTGCTGGATATGCGCTTACCCGACGGCTCAGGGCTTGAGTTTCTGGAAGATATTCGTGAGAGGGAGAAAACTCAGGTAGCGGTACTGGTGATGTCTGCCTATGGTGAAGTGGAGGACGCAGTCTCAGCAATGAAACTCGGTGCATCCGATTACCTGAAAAAACCCGTAGATCTGGACGAACTACTTATTAATGTTCAGAAGGTAATTGAATACGATGAATTGAATCGTAAATTAATTTATTCAAGCAAGCGTGAACAACACCGTATAGAAGAAGTTGAATTTCTCGGAAATTGCGAAGCAATTGGGAATGTCAGAGAACAGGTGCAACGTATTGCCCAAATAAGTCATGCCGGTAGAGAAGCACCTCCCACAGTATTACTTCTGGGGGAAACGGGAACGGGTAAAGATGTGCTTGCAAGATTATTACATGCAAACAGCAAACTACATGACAAGCCCTTTGTACACGTTGATTGTGCAAGCTTGCCCAGGGATTTGATCGAGGCTGAATTATTCGGCCATGAAAAAGGTGCTTTTACTAATGCTCATGTGGCCAGAACAGGCTTGATTGAAGCTGCAGAAGATGGATTGTTATTTCTTGATGAGATTGGCGAGCTTCCGTTGGACTTGCAGTCGAAGCTTTTGGCTGTGCTGGAACGACGAACAATGCGAAAAGTTGGTACCTCACAGGAACGCCCGGTTGCTGCATGGTTTATTGCAGCTACCAACAGAGATATAGCTGAGCTGGTTACAACAGGCGAATTTCGTTCAGATCTATACTATCGATTGAATGTGCTTTCGGTTTTCATGCCAGCTTTGGCGGACCGGGGGGAGGACATAATTTTGTTAGCAAATCATTTTGCACAACAAACAGCAAAGCGTTATGGCTTAAGCGAACCCGTATTAAGCGAAGCTTCTAAGAAAGATATGATGGATTACCAATGGCCGGGTAATGTACGTGAATTGAAGCATATGATTGAACGGGCAGTGTTGCTCAGTTCTGGTAGTAGTATTTCACGGGAGATGTTGCAGTTACCAGTCGTCAATGAAAACACTGGTTTAAATAACATTCTGAGCGATGAAAAAACCACGCTTGGTACAGCCGAGCTGAGTTTAATTAAACAGGCGATGGATCGAACTAATGGGAATGTCTCTAAAGCTGCCCGTGAACTGGGGGTCAGCCGTATGGCCTTACGTTATCGATTGAAAAAATATAACCTTTGAAAGCAGCAAATTAATCAGGGCACTAATGTAATTTCATTCTTGGCTTGTTACGTCGTGTCAGCAGATTAGCTACGGTTGTCAACCCGGTTCGAATAAAACCATGTAAAGCCACTTGATGCATTTTGTATAAAGAGACATAAACGAAACGCGCAAATAAACCTTCGATAAAAATACTCTTTGACCAGACTTTTGCGATATTACCCATCAGACTACCGACAGTTGAGTATTGACTCATGTTTATAAGTGATCCGTAATCCATATAAGTGTAAACAGGAAGATTGTTGTCGTTATGCAAACGCATCTTCATTGTTTTTAGCAGCATAGAAGCCTGTTGATGTGCTGCCTGTGCACGAGGAGGAACATTCATGTCCTTCCCTTCCATAGGGCAGGCTGCACAATCACCAAAGGCAAAAATATTATCGTCATGTGTAGTTTGTAAGGTACGCCTGACAACAAGCTGATTAATTCGGTTTGTTTCAAGCCCGGTAATGTCGGCAAGAAAATCCGGTGCTTTGATACCTGCTGCCCAAACCTTGATCCCTGCAGGAATAAATTTTCCTGTTTCCGTTTCGAAGCCATCTGTCGTAGCCTGAGTTATTCGTTCGTTGGTCAGAATGTCAATGCCAATACCCTGTAATTCTTTGCTCACTTTGTCAGATAGATGAGGAGGAAGACCTGGTAAAATTCTTTCAGCTGCCTCGATAATAGTGATTTTGAGATGTTTGTCTGCATCAATACGATCCAGTCCAAACTCAATTAGCTGACGAGTAGAACCGTATAACTCAGCGGCTAATTCGACGCCCGTGGCGCCAGCGCCGGCAATGGCGATATGTAATTGACCTTCACGCATAGACTCATTCTGAGTATGTGCCGTGTAATAACTACGAAGCAGGTGTTGGTGAAAATAATCAGCCTGGTTTTGTTGATCAATAAAATGACAATGTTGTTTGATTCCATTTATTCCAAAATCATTAGAGACACTTCCGACGGCGAGGATCAGCGTATCGTAATCAAAAGTTCTTCGCGGTATGTACTCATCATTGTTTGCATCCAGTGTTGCAGCGGTAGTGACCTGCTTTTTTTCCCGATCAACGGTATCTACGCGACCAAGTCGAAAACGAAAATGATGCCAGTTGGCCTGTGCCAGGTAACTTAACTCATCTTCATGTGAATTCAAGGTGCCAGCAGCGACCTCATGCAACAGGGGCTTCCATAGATGAGTCAAACTCGAATCAATCAGAGTAATATCAGCCTGTTTATTTTTACCAAGCAGGTTTCCAAGTTGGGTGGCGAGTTCAAGTCCGCCAGCTCCTCCGCCAATGATGACAATGTGATGTTGAGAATGCGCAGGTTTCATTGTGATATTCTCATAATGATTGATTCTGGATTATTGTTGATAGGGTATAATAAAATTCAGTACAAATATAACCAGTGGAGTTCAGGATGGATAATAGTACACAAACCGAGTTAGAAGCTGCTGCATTTAGAAGGCTAGTTCAACATTTAAGAGAAAATACAGATGTGCAGAATATTGATTTAATGAATCTTGCCAGTTTTTGTCGTAATTGCCTGTCAAAATGGTATCGAGCTGCTGCAGAAGAGCGAGGATTGGAAATGGACTACGATCAGGCTCGAGAAATTGTCTATGGTATGCCCTATGCAGAATGGAAAGACAAGTATCAAACCGAAGCAACTCAGGAACAAAAAGATGCTTATGCTATACGGCATAACAATCAGTAATCTGCCGATATTTATTTATATTTTATTTTCTGAGTTTTTCTGAAAAGTGAAAACTTGCAATTGTGAAACCGTGCTTAAAATAAAATTTGTGCGCCTGTTCTCTTTGTGTTCCCGAATCGAGGTGTAAAAAATTACAATCATTCTGTACGGCGACCTCTCGTAACCAATTGATCATACTTTCACCATAGCCCTCTGATCGACGCGATGCAGATGTAACAAGATCGTCGACATAAAGATGTTTACCCATGAAAAGATTGCTATATATACGATAACCGCATACTGCAACGATATGGCTATTGTCTTCCATGTAGGCAAGTTTATAACCTTCATTTTCCATATCGCGTACTTTATCAAGAAACTCTGTTTCTTCGAGATGTGTGCGAAGTTGTGACATGACCTCGAAACACTTCATAATTTCTTCGTCGCTTACTGCGTTTTTGGGCATGATTTTTCCAGGTTTATAGTTACAACAGAAGGGCGCCAACTAGCTTCAGATAAGCTCAGAGTTTAGTGTTTGTTCTGAAACGGCATCTGACTATTAAAATATGGAAAGAAGTAAAGATATTTGGTGCCGGATGAGAGATTCGAACTCCCGACCATCCGCTTACAAGGCGGGCGCTCTACCGGGCTGAGCTAATCCGGCGCAAATAATATTTTGATAGTCAGATTGTGTATCGAAGACCACATTCTGAGCGGTGCACAAAGTATAAGATCGGAGAATCTAATACAAGTATATTTTGAGTAGATTGCTAAATAGTTAGATTTGACCCGTATGTCTCAAGGAACAGCTTATATTCAGTCTGGATTCTGGGTAAAAAATCGAGGGATTTGCCAGAGGGGAGCCGTATTTGGACCGTATCATTGTATATCCAGATTTTACTACAAGTATTAATAAGTATGGCTAAATAATTGTTTTATATAAACTATTGTATTAATATGCCCAGCTTCCAGACGAATAAACAGCAGCTAAAAGTAATCTCAGTTATTTAATTTTCATGAATATACTCATCATCGACGATTCTCCCGATTTTCGTGCTCTGCTACGTGTGTACTTGTCGAAAGAACTCGAAGGTCTGAATATCGAAGACTACGATATTGAAAATCTTGGTAAACCGGCTGATAACTTCGACTGGTCTGCTTATGATCTTCTGTTTCTCGATTATCAACTGGGAGAAGAAGAAGATGGTCTGGCATGGTTGAAGGGATTTCGTAGAAAGAAAAACTTCCCTCCAACGATTGTATTAACAGCCGAGGGTGACGAGTACGTTGCAATACGCGCAATTAAACTTGGTGCAGCTGACTATATAAATAAAAAGGATATTTCCCCCTTGCGACTGAAGGAACTGGTAGAAGATGCAGTTGAATTTGGTGAAGACAGGGACTCAGCACAGGAAGATTTAATCAACGATGCTACCCAGATCATTAAAAGCATTCACAAATCAAAAGAGGATTTACCTGAGCAGAACCTTGATATTGGTTATAAATTTGTTCGTTTAATAGGTCAGGGTGCTATGTCGCATGTTTATCTGGCTGAACGGGTTCTGGATCGACAATCATTAGTGCTGAAAATACTGGATTTGACCAAGTGTGATGATGAAACCCTGTTGAAACGCTTTTTACTGGAAGCCGAACTGATAGCTGAGTTAAACAGCCCGTTCGTTGTGCAGATATATGAGCATGGACTGACCGAAAAATACGGTTATATTGCTATGGAATTCTTTTCTCGAGGAGATTTGAAACAGAGGATGGAATTGAAGTTAACACCGGATGTAGCTTTTAATTATATGACACACATTTGTTATGGCCTGGCCGCAATCCATCGAATTGGTGTTGTGCACAGAGATCTAAAACCAGCAAATATAATGTTTCGTGGTGACGATAGTCTGGCACTGGCGGATTTTGGTATTTCCAAACGAATTGAAAACGACGGTGGATTAACAAGCATTGGTCAGGTTCTGGGAACGCCTCACTACATGAGTCCTGAGCAAGGCGAGGCACTTCCTGTTGATTCACGTTCAGATATTTATAGCGCAGGAATTTTATTGTTTGAATTGTTAACGGGTGAAAAACCCTTTACTGCACAAACTCCGGCAGCTTTGATTTATCAACATGAGCATGGAGATCTTCCGACATTGCCTGATCAATTTCGTCAATATCAATTTATAATTGATAAGACGCTTGCAAAGAACCCCGTTGACCGTTATCAAACTGCGATGGAACTTGTGTATGTGCTCGAGGAAGCAGAGCGCGACTATCAATAATTCAGGTTAATTTGCCTAGCATATGCCTGTTCACTTCTGTTTACTTTTGTAATTAGCATAATTTCATAATAGGCTGGCATGAGTCTTCGTATACGCCTTAGCATACTAATCACCTTGCTGTTTATAGTTGTGTTGATTGGGGCAAGTGGTTACATCATCACTAACGCACGTCGCGCCGTAAGCGAAGAAATTCAGGCTTCCGCCCTACATACATTACAGCTTGTAGAAGTTTTGCTGGAGAGTATCGATTTATCAGGTCAGACTGGTTTACAGAAGCTGGTACTGGAGAAGCTTTCAACGCTGAAATCGGCGCGACATTTGCAAATATCTGTTTTACAACAATCACACATGGCAAGACAGTTCCCGCCTCAGGCACGTCCAGTGATTTCTTCAGAGGCGCCACAGTGGTTTATAAAACTGGTTCAACCTAAACCGATGGAGTTCAGGCGAATTATTGTAACACCCGACATAAAAAAAATAGAGATCGTAATTCACGCTGATCCTTCCCATGAGATTACAGAAGTATGGTACGAAAGCCGAAGTGTACTTTTCTTCCTGTTGCTTTTTATCGTAATGGCAAATGTGTTGTTGTACATTACACTAGGCAGATATTTGTCCCCGATTGATTCAATTTTGACGGGACTGGAGCGGATTGAAAATGGTGATTATCAATCAAGATTACCTCAATATAAATTGCCGGAACTAACACGCATATCAAACAAGTTTAATCATATGGCTAATGTGTTGCTACAAAGCAAGGAAGATAACAGAAGACTGACCCAAAAGACTCTGGCTATACAGGAGAACGAACGTCGTCATCTGGCACAGGAACTACATGACGAACTTGGACAATCGCTAAGTGCAATTAAAGCGGTTGCAGTTAGCATTGAACAAAAGTCTTCCGATAGGGATGAATCCATACGCGATAATGCCAGGGCCATTGGTTCATTTTCAGAACGTATGTATGAAGTTGCAAAAAATATGATGCAACGATTACGTCCCTCGGTTCTGGATGAGCTTGGCTTACTGATAGCCTTGCAGGAGATGATCGACAGTTGGAATGGAAGTCATGGTGAAATATTTTGTCATTTTGAATGTAATGATGATTTGCGTGGCCTCGGGGAAGATATCGATATAAAGCTGTATCGAATTATTCAGGAGAGCCTTACAAATGTGATTAAACATGCTGATGCTAATGAAGTTCATATCAAAATTGACCGGCAAGCAGAATTACTACAAGTCACTGTGAGGGATGACGGTATTGGGTTTGAACTTTTATCTGTGCAACGAGGTCTGGGCCTGTTGGGAATGCAGGAAAGAGTAGAGACATTGAACGGTACATTCGAGATGAAAAGCGCAGTCAGCCAGGGTGTAAACATCGCTATCTCGATTCCATTAACAAATAACGAAGAGTCAGAAAAGAGTAAAACAATAAATGATTAAAGTGATTTTAGCTGATGACCATGCAGTGGTACGCGCAGGTTATAAAATGTTATTGCAGAATTCTGAAGAAATAGAAATCATTGCTGAAGTAGAAACCGGAGAGCAGGCGTGCAAGGCATTTGTGGATCATAATCCCGATGTAGTGATTATGGATTTATCAATGCCCGGCATGGGGGGCCTGGAAGCTATTCGGCGAATTACTATCCGGGACCCTGACGCTAATATCCTGGTGTTTAGCATGCATGAGAATACAGTATTTGTTGACCAGGCGTTAAATGCGGGGGCGAAAGGTTATATAACAAAAAACAGTGCGCCGGATGTGCTAATCAAAGCGATTAAGGAAATAGCGGGAGGAGGGACATACATTGACTCAGATATCGCACAGCACATGGCATTTCAAAAAGCGCGAGATCAAGATACCCCTTTTTCCGGTCTGTCTACCCGAGAGTTCGAAATTTTCTGTTTGCTGGCAGAAGGATTAAATACCAGTGAGATAGCCAAACGACTGTCTCTAAGTTATAAGACTGTTGCGAACTACACCACCCAGATAAAAAATAAGCTAAACGTAAAAACAGTCGCAGAGATCGCGCGTATGGCTATCAGTCATAATATTGTTCAACTCTAAAGTTAGTCATCAATTACAACTCCCCAGGGAAATTTTCCAACTTCAATTGTTTTTATTCGTTTATTCGAGTCAGTGTCAATCACGCTAACGGTTCCGCTAACACCGTCGGTGGTAAAAATGCGTTTACCATCACGGCTCATAGCTAAGCCCCAAACTCTTTTACCAACGGGTATACCTTTGATTAACTCCATCTTATCGGCATCCATTACCAGCACCTGGTTGGAACGACCACCAGCAACATACACAGTACTTTCATCCTTGCTTAGCAGAATATCTTTTGGTTTTGCTTTTTCATCTGCAATCTTGGCTTTGGACAGTATTTTATAGCTTTCCATGTCAACTTTTTTAACTTCGCCACTGATTTCCGACGTGGCGTAAGCTAATTTGCCACTACTATTGAACACGGCAGAACGGGGACGCGCGCCAACCAGGACATTGGCAACAATAATGTGTTCAGGTACGGCTATAACATGCAGCATATTAGTAGATTCGCTTGTGACGATTACTTTTTTACCATCAGGAGAAATGGCGACGCCTTCTGGTTCCAGTCCAACAGGTATTTCGGCGACTTGTTCGCCTGTGGCCGGGTTGAAAACGGTCGCTTTGGCATCATCTTCATTGGAGATGTATATATTGCCGTTTGGATGAACAGCGAATGTTTCCGGATCAGAACCGGATTTAAATCTTCTAAGTATCTTTAATGAGGCTGGATCAACCACTGCGATAAGATTTTCTTCGCTCACGGCAACATAGAGCTCACTTCGATCAGGAGATAAGCCGATACCACGAGGGCGTTCACCAATGTCTATACTCGCCTCAACCTCGAGAGAGTCACCATTTATTACACTAACACTATTGCTACGCTCGTTAGTGACAAAAATACGGTTAGTAGATGTTGCCTGTAAGCTTTGACTTAACAAAACTGTAACAACAAAAATAATACGACTAATATTCATTTATATCTCCTGGGGTTCTTAATTTTATTTGGCACACTCACGAATGCCTAAGCTATCTATGTCGTTACTAACACCTCTCACCGGTGCTTCACCTACTGGTTTATTATCGCTAACAATAAGAATCAGTTGTCGTAACTGCCCGGTTTCCCTGAAATCCATATCAAGTCCTTTTTGACCGTCGAATGAGAGATTAGTTTTCAGATGATTAAGCAAGATAACCGGGTCAGCAATCGCCTCACGGGCAACTGTGTCAGCACTCATCCTGATTGCCGCCCATCCAGCCCAGGCATAATCGTCCATATTTTTGTCGAAAGCCTTGCGAAAACGTTTGTTAAGATCACGTGCAGCGAACTTGTTGAAATTATGGTGCCATGCCAATGGGTTTATTGTCGATTCTGGATGCTTGCTTCGCCACTGTGCAGCCGCGTCTTCTTTCATTTTATTAGAGGGTATGATGCTTAGCATGTTGCTATGACACGCTTCTCTCAGTTCATCATTTTCTGCGACGAGATTGAAAACCGGATGTTGTTTTGCTCTTTCAATCGAATCCATTAAACCTTCACTTTGCTGAGCCGACAGGAACGCCAGAAATTTATCAGTATTGCCTGGTAACTCAGAAGCATCGGAGAAGGTCTCGAGGGTGTATTTCTGTCCAAGAAACTGTCCCTGAATGTTAGCTTCATGTAATCCCTGGCTAATACCGGAATAAGCGGAATGTTCGGTGTCACCAATATAGGCGAAAACTATTTCAGTTGGTTCCGCAGTGATGAACTGGGTTGAGAGACATAGAAAGATTGCGCTGATCGGGGATAAAAATCGTTTCATTATTTCAATTTGTCGAATTACTCGGTTTTCAGAGAATATTAGCTTACGCACAATGTGATAATTTGTCAGTTTCACCATTAACTAAACAAAAAGTTGTGTTTAGTCTATAGTTATCGCTAGTATCATAATGTTAGTCTATTTCAAATAAAGATTGTTCAGGAGAATTGCCTGAAGTATCAGGGAATTTTTCGTTGTTATTTATAATAATTATTGATTATAGGGGGAGGCAAGATGCTCAAATCACTACAGATTGAGCCGGAAAAGTGTACTGGTTGTCGACAGTGCGAGATGGCGTGTTCTTACCATGCCGAAGGTGTTTTTAACCCGGCGAAATCCCGAATCAAGATATTTACATTTCACCATGAAGGGCGATTCGTTCCTTATACCTGTACTCAGTGTTCCGAAGCCTGGTGTATGCACGCCTGTCCTGTCGAAGCCATTGTCCTGAATGAAGAAACCGGCGCCAAGGAAGTACTGGCGGATGTTTGCGTTGGTTGTAAGGTCTGCACGATAGCCTGTCCTTTTGGCACAGTTAATTATAGTCAGGAAGCACACATAGTGGCTAAATGCGATCTATGCGGAGGTGATCCGGAATGCGCCAAAGCCTGTCCTACAGCAGCGATTACCTATGTGGATGCAGATCAGACCGGACTTTCTCG
>JABHFC010000115.1 GCA_018676275.1 Gammaproteobacteria bacterium
CCACCTTGGCATATATAACCGCGCTGAAAATGGTGTCTATCGCACATTCACCCACCTTGAAGATGAATATATTTTTATTGATTACAATACACTGGGAACACTGGCCTATAAGAAAGCTTCAGATGCTCTGGAGCGAGCGATGCGTTTCGGTGTCACCCATAGTTTGACAGAATATTTGTTTAACGATGCGAAGAGCGCGCTGGATGAAGTACTGAAGTTTAATGAAATTCTTGACCAGAAACTTGATGTTACGCGTTTCTTTTATAACGTGCGTCCATACTACAAACCATACCGTGTAGGCAGACGTGATTTTCGTGGTGCGAACGCGGGCGACTTCGCGGCGATAAATGAAATCGATTTGTTACTCGGGCTGTGTTCACGTGACGATCCATCCTATCTGGATATCATTATAGATAAAAAGGCTTACATGCCACAGTCGGAGCAACTTCGCTTGCAGGACTCAATTGGCAAAACGAGTTTTATGGATGAGTTTCTTGATGAAATGGAAAACAGCAAGTCTTTACCTCAGTACCAGAAAAATCTACGTATGTTTATGCAGGTTTGCGAGATACATGGAAAGGCATATGCATTCCATCACGATCAGCTGGTGAACAAATATATTGAAAAGCCTGCAGTTGATATACCCGATAGCCAGAAAGAAGATCTTACTGCCAGTGGTCCACCCTTGCCGGTATTGATCAGATCTTTGGCTAGATTGCGTGACTTAAGAATGGCAGAAGACAGGGCTGACATACCTTCGCGTTTTGCTGATTTGCAAAAACTAAAAGCGATACTTTAGATTAATTGCATAGATCTTTGTATTTATCTGGTTAGAGAACTTCTTATTCAGTCAAAATTTCAATACTCCGTCATTCTGGCGCAGGCCAGAATCCAGTCAAAATAATTGTTTACTGGACCTCGGTACCCCCTTGTGGGGTGTGCTGGTATTCACCAGCATGACACTGAAGAAATTTAATCAGAGCTTCCTTAGCTTGACTGATTTCAGATTGACAAGGTAAATACCAATAGTTACCAAAACAAGTGCAACTACGACGCCTGCTGTAAATTTTTCATTAAGAAAAAATACGCCACATAGGACACCAAACAAAGGCGTGAAAAAGGTATAAGCAGAAAGTCTTGCAGCCGGATAATGGGCGATAAGCCAGAACCAGGTTAGATAACTGGCAAATGCGACAATCAGGCCCTGAAACGCGAGACTCGCTAATATCTGCGGGGAGATATGTGTAATACCAGACTCTCCAAGTAATAAGGACAGAGGCAGTAGAAGAACGGCGGATACCAGCAGTTGATAATAAAGTACGCGGCTTGGTTCAATACTTATTAGTTTACTTGCTCTCACCAGTACTGTGGTGGCACCCCAAAAAATAGCTGTAAATACACAGGCTAAATCGCCTATCCATTCTTTTCCGGATAAGACAGTAAAACCTTCCCCAAAAGCAATAATAATGCCTGTGAATGCCAATATCATGCCGATGACTTGAATACGATTTAATTTTTCATTTGGTATAAACCAATGAATGCCAAGTGCAACAACAAAGGGTGCAAGATAGACAAAAATGACTGCGCGTGATGCAGAGGTGTATGTCAATCCCCAGTACATGAAAATAAATTCAATGGCAAAAAGTAAGCCGGAAATAATACCGGGAATAAGTGTGCCATCTTTCTGAAAGGGGCGAATATTGCGTGCATACATCCATATACTGAGGGCGATGACAGCAATGAAAGAACGTATGCCCGCCTGCATAAGAGGTGAAACGCCAGCGTTCGCGATTTTGATCGTGATCTGCTGGAAGCCCCACAGAAAACATAATAACAACATCAGCCCAATGGCAAGAGAATCAAGATGATCGCGTCGTGTAAACAAGGGAGAGATTTAGATTAGATTTAACAGGATCAAAAGATTAGTTTGATCCAGAGACAAGTAGGCGAGATCCTGTTTGTGGATCTCGCCGGATAAGGATTGATTAATATTGTGACTCAGGGGTACGAATAACAATACCATCCATTTCATCATTAATCTTGATCTGGCAACTCAGGCGACTGGCGTTTTCTTTAAAACCCATTGCAAACTCAAGCATTTCATTTTCCATGTCAGACGGTGCTTCAATTTTCGAATACCAGTCAGAATCAATTTGCACGTGACAGGTAGCACAACTACAGGCACCACCGCATTCGGCGACTATACCGGGCACACCATTGTTCACCGCCGCCTGCATAATATTTAAGCCATTATCAGCTTCCACTTCATGTTCGGCACCATTGTGTTCGATAAAGATAATCTTGGCCATTTACTACATTCTCCAGAATGGTTAATTAATTAGCAGGGAATCCCCGGATATATTGTATTTAATACCTAAGCGACAAAGCGGCGAATTATAGAAGGAAATCGCCACAGATAAAACCAGTCAGTTACCTAAAGCTTGAGAATAATTTTACCGATATGGCTGCTGGATTCCATCATCCGGTGAGCTTCCGCTGCGTCGGTCAATGGAAAAACCTTATGAATAACAGGTTTCACTTCACCGGATATGAATAAGGGCCAAACATGTTTTTTCAGTTCGTCTCCGATTTTTGCTTTAAATTCGACCGATCTGGCCCGTAGAGTAGAGCCGGTAATGGTAAGTCGATTGCGCATCACAGCCTGAAAGTCTGCTTCGACCTTGAAACCCTGAAGACCGGCGATAATTACAATACGGCCATCAGGCGCCGCAAGACCAATATTTCTGCTTATGTAATCGCCGGCGACCATATCGAGGATAAGGTCGACACCATAGTCATCAGTGGCCTTTTTACACTCGGCTACGAAATCCTCTTCCTTATAATTAATTGCGAGATCTGCTCCCAGACCAATGCAGGCCCGACACTTTTCAGGACTTCCTGCGGTTACAAAAACAGTTGCACCAAAGGCTTTAGCCAACTGGATAGCGGTAGTACCGATACCACTGCTACCACCATGGATTAATATTTTTTCTCCAGCCTTTAGTTGGCCTCGGTCGAATACATTACTCCAGACTGTGAAAAATGTTTCCGGAATCGCTGCCGCCTGAATGTGACTGAATCCCTCCGGGATCGGTAGACAAAGCCGGGCATCTGCGACGCATAACTCAGCATATCCACCACCACTAACAAGTGCACAGACCTGATCGCCTGGCTGTGGCCAGGATACGTCTTCAGCTATTTCCACCACCTCGCCTGCTATCTCCAGACCAGGAATATCGGATGCACCTGGAGGAGGAGGATAAAAACCGGCTCGTTGAAATACATCCGGCCGGTTGATACCGGCTGCTTTTACTTTAATCAGTACCTGTCCGGAAGCAGTAGTCGGAGACTCCTGTTCTTCCAATGCCAAAACTTCAGGTCCACCAAACTCCGTTGTATTAATGTAATTCATGGTTTACGGTTTCCAACAAGTGAGTAAGATGGTTAAATGCGACTTTGAAATAAACCTGATTTTTAATATACATGGGAGATAGAGGATGGCAAGCGCGAGTGCAAGACACATATTGGTAGATACGGAAGAGCAATGTAACGAATTGAAGCAGCAAATATTGGATGGAACCGATTTTGCGGAAGTTGCCAAGGAACATTCAAGTTGCCCATCAGGAAGAAACGGCGGCGACCTCGGGCAGTTTGGTCCTGGTCAAATGGTAAAAGAGTTTGATGAAGTTGTATTCAACAGTGAAGTGAATCAGGTACATGGTCCGGTAAAAACACAATTTGGATATCATCTTCTGGAGATTACAGAACGCACTGACTAATTGTGTAGTCGTATCAAACTAAGGGTGTGGGTTGCTTATTGATTCCACACCCTTTTTTTATGTTGAATTTCTAATTCTTTGGACTATGCCGATGGTTTCGGCCTGGGTTTTTGTGAACCTTTCTTTTCCATTTTCACTGCTTTTCTTTTTCTCGCCTTGGCAGGTTTTTTGTCTTTCTTATCTTTTCTATTTTTGGGTTTCGTTGACTCTAATCTTTTTTCACCAAGACGAGTAATCTGCAGTTGTTGTCCTGCCACCCAGACTTTCTTCAGCTCGCGAAAAAGATCGCGTGGCATGCCAATTGGTAAATCCAGAATAGTGTGGTCTTCATTGATGGTTACATTCTTTATGTACTGGCTATCAACCCCTGCTTCATTAGCAATAGCTCCGACTATATTATTTGGTTTCACCTCATGTTTAATGCCGACTTCAATTCGGAAACGTTCCATATCCCGATCTGGCGCTGATAATCTTGGCCCTTCGTGTTTAATTCGGCTTCCGGGTTTTTGTTTATCTGCTTCATCGTGAGAACGACTCTTCGACCGATCATTTCTTGAATTTCTTTCTTCAGGCTGAGCTTTACGTTCGCGTTTATCATCTTTACGCGCTCTTTCTTTACGGTTCTCATTCTTTGGTTTCACCAGAAAGGGTAGTTCTCCCTGGGATATCTTTGCCAATGCAGTGGCTATGTCCATTGCAGAATGACCTGACTCAAGCTGATATTCTTCGATGATTGAACGAAACAGTTCGGTGTCATCATTGCTGATAGTTTCACCAAGACGCTGTTTAAAACGCTGAATACGTTCCTGGTTAATAGACTCGGCAGTCGGCATGTGCATGCGTTCTATCTTCTTGCTGGTTACCTTTTCAATCATGCGGAGAAGATGTTGTTCACGCGGTGTTACAAACAGAATTGATTCGCCTACTTTGCCAGCTCGTCCGGTGCGCCCTATTCTATGTGTGTAGGCTTCCGGATCATTTGGGATATCATAATTAATTACATGACTTATTCGCTTAACATCGAGTCCGCGAGCGGCGACATCGGTTGCAATCAACATATCAAGTTTTCCGGCTTTTAATCTATTCACAGTTTGTTCACGTATCTTCTGTGAGATATCTCCATTTAGTGCAGTACTTGCGTAACCACGCGCGGCTAGTTTCTCTGACAACTCTACGGTTTCAATTTTGGTGCGAACAAAAATCAGAATCGCATCAAAAGTCATGCTTTCCAGAATTGTGGTCAGGGCTTCAAGTTTTTCTCTGCCATTTACCAGCATGTAACGTTGTTTAATCGTATCGGCGGTGATGCTTTTCGCCTTGATGGTTATCTGCTCTGGGTTAATTAAATATTTTTTCGAAATCTTGCGAATAGGCGCAGGCATGGTTGCAGAGAACAATGCAATTTGGCGTTTCTCGGGAAGTTGTTCCAACACCCATTCAACATCGTCAATAAATCCCATACGTAACATTTCGTCTGCTTCATCAAGTACCAGGCAAGTCAATTTATCCAGCTTCAGTGTGCCCCTACGCATGTGATCCATGACCCGACCCGGCGTACCAACAACTACATGAACACCTCGTTTTAACTGACGTAATTGCACACCATATTCCTGACCACCATAGATTGGTAAGACATGAAAGCCTTTCATAAACGCAGCATAACGCTGGAAAGCTTCGGCGACCTGAATGGCAAGTTCACGTGTTGGTGTTAAGACGAGAATCTGTGGAGTACTTAATTTAAGATTAATTTTCGATAATAAAGGAAGTGCAAATGCTGCCGTTTTCCCAGTACCCGTTTGGGCCTGACCGATGACATCCTTTCCCTGTCCAACATGAGGAATAATTTCCGCCTGGATAGGAGAGGGTGTTTCATAGCCTACTTTTTTCAGCGCTTTTAGGATGGGTTCCGATAAGGACAGATCATCAAAAGATAGGATTTTGGGTTCAGTATTGCTCATGGTGTTGCCTTTGGATGTGAAAACGAGAAGCGGTAAGCTTATTGTGGTCAGACTGCATTTGACCGATTTGGCAGGGAGTATACGGTCTTCATGACTCGATACAAGCCAAATCTGTGCATTTTAAGAAGAAGAAAGAGGGCTATACAGCGTTATGAGACCTGCTGTGTTAAGGCACTGAACTAAGCTTGATAAAAAGGAGAATTCATACCAATACTGGCATTTTCAACAATGTCTCCGTCAAATAGTTTGACTGACAAATTGCCGTTCAATTCCTTCGTAACCGGCACCAGAAGATTATCAATGTAATTTTGAGCATTTTCGACTGAATCAAATTCGTAAAACCCACCGACACTATTACTTCCAATACCGCTAAGCCAGGTTTTGGATTTGAGACCGGCAAACTTTTTCATGTTTACATTAATAGGTTTCCAGTCGATTTGGTCAAAGGGAACCGCAACCTGGAATTCCGCGTAGATAAATACTTTATTAGAGCTCATTTAACTAACCTTGCTTGAATTGAAGCGAAAGCAGATTACGCAAACGGTAAACTGCTTTCGCTCAAGATAACACCTAAATTGCGGCAACTTCTACCAGACTATCGAAAACTCTGGGAGCATGGCCCATATCAGCGAAGTCTGCAGATGAAACAACATTAACCGTACCCTTATTTAGTTGTCGCCAGTAACCCAGTGTTGTCACAACCAGTCCGGCATTCACATCATCTGATACTTTGGCCACGGCTTCATAGGCACCACGATCATTGAAGACACGAACAGTAGCGCCATCTTTAATATCACGAGCTGTAGCATCGACTTCATTGATCAAAACGAACTGTTCGCCTTGTCCCTTAATCTTGTGATCCATATTGGCGTAACAGGAATTCAGGAATCCATGACTCTTGGGCGCAATAATATTTAAAGGATATTTCTTGGCCAACTCGGGGTTACTTTCCGGGGTTTCTTTCGAGGCAACATAATCAGGTAAGCTATCTAATGGCTCAGCATTACCAGGTTGGAATGCTTCATACATTTGCCGGAAAGGCGCCACGACAAAATTACCATTGGCGGCTGTTTCTGAAAAGAATTCACATTTGCCTGAAGGTGTTGGGAAATTACCTTCTTTATGCGGTGCGCGATTATCAGCTGTACCAATATTCATTCGGGCGTAGCCATGTTCACGAAGATAGTCGAGATCAATACCTTCACAGGCTGGTGAATCCCAGTCGATGTAGTTCTCCAGGCACTCTGAATCTGACCACTTAAATCTGTCTTCCTCAAAACCCATGCATGCCGCGAGGCGTCGGAAAATTTCATTGTTAGATAAAGCTTCTCCGGGTGAATCAACACATTTCGCATTATAAGTGAAATAGTTATGACCCCAGGACAAGATAATGTCTTCCATTTCAGCGCCCATCGATGCAGGTAAAACAATGTCTGCATAGGCAGCAGTATCGGTAATGAAGTGTTCTGCCGAAACAAGAAACAAATCTTCACGTTCCAGGCCTTTTACTATTTTGTCGCCTTCCGGTGCCTGAGTGACTGGGTTTGAGTTCCAGACCATCATGGATTTGATGGGTGTCTCTCCCATCTCGAGTTCGCCGGTTAGGGCACGACCAATCTGTAGATTATTAATAACACGTGTGCCTTCAGGAATAAGATCAGGTCGTGAGATAACATCTAGTTTGTAAGGATGTTCCCAGAATGTCATCTGGTAAATACCACCACCTACTTCACGCCATGCGCCTGTTAATGATGGTAGACAACAGATTGCACGAATAGCCTGACCACCCCCCCAGTTTCTTTCTACTGCCACACCAACGCGTATCGCAGCGGGATTGGTTTTTGCAAACTCGCGTGCAAGAGTACGAATATCTTCAGCAGGAATACCGGTAATGCCTTCAGCCCATTC
>JABHFC010000012.1 GCA_018676275.1 Gammaproteobacteria bacterium
AACTTTTTCTAAAAAGTAAATTTAGACAGTAGCGGAGTAACTACTTCCTGCCACAGGGCAGGGTGTATTGATTGAAACGAAGTATATCCAGTTACAGTTCTCATATCCTGTGCCTGGCTGTAAGGGCGGCCCTTTGCGATAGGGGGTCGTCCAGTCTTTTCTCAAGCAAATTCAATTTCAGGAGCCAGTAATGGCCAATTCTGACAACCCAACTAACAATAAAAAGCGGGAAGCTGATAACAAGATTAGCCGCCGGGATTTTATAGGCAATACGCTGTAGTTGTCCCGGGTGCGCCATTTCTAAAGTACTTCATTGATAGTTCTTACTGACTGTTATTTGTTGGCTTTAATTCATCATTGCATCCAGTACTTCTCGTAGTGCTTTAAAACGCGCACTTAACCTGGTTCGGGTTTTATATTCAGAATTTGACTTCCTTGAAAGCAGTTATATAATTCTATCAGTCACATGACTGGTAAAATAATATGGCGAACAAAAAAATAAGCAAAAAACAAGCTCTTGCCCTCGGCCTTGATCGACCAATTAGGCGCCGGGACCTGCTACATGGTATGGGCATGTCCGCTGCCGCGCTTGCTGCAGTCAGTTCCGGTATGCCGCGATTGACATCAGCCACAGTAAAAGACAAGTCAGTGTATGCACCTGAAAAAGAACCAGGCTATTACCCACCAGGTTTAAGTGGCTTACGTGGTAGCCACGAAGGCTCTTTCGAGACGGCTCATGGACATGCCTGGTCGGGGCAGTCCTGGGACGACATAAGTGACCTGGATGAAGAGTATGATCTTATCGTTGTAGGCGGTGGCATCAGTGGCCTAACAGCAGCCTTTGCCTATAAACAAAAAAATGGTCCTGATTCGAAAATTCTGGTGATTGATAATCATGATGATTTCGGTGGCCACGCCAAGCGGGTTGAGTTTTCCCACGAGGGCAGAACATACATGCTACCTGGTGGGAGCGGCTTCATGGAAACGCCATATTTTAGTGAGCAGGCGAAGATTTTGCTAGAAGACGCGGGCGTCAATCTCTCACGTCTTGAAGTCGGTCAGGTCAGCGATTTACGATTTCATGCTTATGATATGAGTCCTTCGATCTGTTTTGATAAGGAGACCTATGGCGAGAGCGTGACATTGGTTGATGATATGTTGCCTATGGACAAAAAGGACGCGGAGGGTAGATACGTACTAGTCAAACACATTGATGCGATGCCTATCTCGGAAAAATCAAAAAAAGAATTACATGATTTTCTGACATCTGAAAAAGATGTGTTTTCTGGTTTATCGCAGGAGCAAAGAACTCAGGCCTTGCGGGGTATGAGCTATAACACCTTCGTTACCGAGTATTGCGGGCTATCACAAATAACAGCTGACGCCATTTTTACCCGCCAGCCAGGTGCAATTATTGGGGTGACAAGTGAATGTACTTCACTCTACGAGGCGGTCATGTGGACTGGTTTGCCCGCTCTGCACGTTCTGGGTGAACAGGGAAAGGCACTTCAGGTTGAGAAAGATTCTCTGCCACCGATAGAAGGTCACTATGCACCTGAAGGTAATGCAATTATTACCCGAAATCTTGTTAAACGATTGATCCCGAAAGTAGCTGAAGGTGAAACCATGGAAGAGTTGACTACAGATCGTTTCGATTACGGCAAGCTTGATGAAGATGCGTCAAATGTGCGTATCAGACTGAATTCAATGGGCATCAATATCAAGACTGTCGACAATGGTAATAATGTTGCAGTTACCTATGTCCGTGGCGGGAAAGCTAGTCGTGTCAAAGGGAAACACTGTATTTATGCCGGATATCACATGTATCTGCCGCATCTTTGTCCTGAATTGCCCGAGAAACAAAAAATAGCACTGAAAGACAATGTGAAAATGCCTTTTATAGCGGCAAATGTTTTTCTCCGAAATAGCAAGCCTATACAGGAACTCGGCACTGCGAGTTTTTATTTTCCGGGAAGAGTGTTACATGAATGTGTGACATGGGGGCGTTCATTGGGGAAACACAAACAGGATTTCGTAGCCGATGACCCGGTGACGATTTATATGATTGGTCCAATGGTAGGCCCACACACAAATTTGAGTCCACCAGATCAATATCGTCAGGGACGCCACAAATTACTTGCCATGAGCTTTAAAGATTATGAAATTGAAGTTCGGGAGCAATTGAGCAGCCTGTTTGCGTCTACCAGCTTTGATGTCAGGGAGGATATTATTGGTTTGACAATCAATCGTTGGCCCCATGGCTATACGCGTCAATATAACTCTTTGTTCGATCCTGAATATGAAGAGGGTCAGAGACCACATGAGATTGCCCGTAAACGGCACGGAAGAATTGCTATTGCCAATTCAGATGCCAGCTATGTAGCTCTGGTGAACACCGCTATTGATGAGGGTCTGCGAGCTGTTGATGAACTGTTGGCCTGATCAAGAAATATTTTTCTCACCGAAGTATAGATGAAGGAGGATTAACACATGAAATTTGGAGCTCGACATACATATTCCTGGCTAATAGCCACAATATTTTCAGTTCTGACGCTAGTATCATTCAACGCGGTCGGCGATGAGAAGAGCAGTACTGATGTGGTATCACCCCTTCGGCTTGATACGGATATGATTAGTGGAATAGGTCTTGAAACCGTACCCTGGGATGATAAAACCCGTCTTTCAAAATGGAGCCACCTATTCACAGGGAAAGAGTTGTCGGTTTCGGTCTTTGAATCCACACCAAAGGAACTCGGCGCCATTGGACACAGCAAAAACCGGGTTCGAAATTATCCCTACGATCAGTTTGTACTTGTGCTAAGTGGTAAATCCGTGCTCACTGACGAAACCGGAAATGCACAAACCTTCAAGGCAGGTGATCTATTTGTCGTACCTAGAGGGTTTACCGGTGTATGGGAAGAATTTGGTGTATATCGTGAGCTTATCGTGATTCAGGAAGAGGCCGTGCGTACCCGAAAACTTGAAATAGAAAAAGTGGAATAGAATCGTCATTCGATTTAGTAACTTACTATTTACAAGATGGGAAAATCGATCATAAAGAAGAAATACAGTGAACGGCACGATGAAATACTGGATGTAACCATTAATGTGCTCGCCAACGAAGGCTACACTTCTTTAAGTATGCGAGGCATTGCTGACCGCATTGGTATCCATCTATCGACTCTTCAGTATTACTTTCCGACTAAACGAGATTTGCTGAAAAGCACTATTGAAAAAAGTATCGGAACCATGGTGAGAATGATGGATGAATTTATCTTGAATTCTTCAACAAGCCCCGAGAAAGTATTGCGGAAAGCATTAAGAATTCACTTAAAGTCCTGTCGTGATCCAAAAATTGCTAAGTTATTTGTTGCTTTATGGGGCATGTCAGCTCATGACGAAGATGTAAACTTCTTACTTACCGAGGTTTACAAAAAAGATTGTCAACGATATGCAACCTTAATAAAAAAAATTAACCCACATTTAACAAAAAGGGATTGTGAGAACAAAGCCATTTTAATTCTTGCTCAACTTGAAGGGTTAGTGTTGTTTATTTCGCCTGAGAAACCTTTCGCCTCGAAAGCCCGTGTAATAGAGAAACAGCTCTGGGTTTCTATTGAATCCCTAATTAGTGCTTAGTGAGTGATTAGTAAGGTCAAATATATTGTATACTCTGGACTATCTTCTATCGGGGAGTGAATAATAAATGAGCGTAGATAATCGATCTTCGTCAATAGCCGCGGAACGCATCCTTATTTTATCAGGTGTTAGTTACATTTTTCTGGCCATGGTACTGGGCGTGCTTTTTGCCTTCGTTGTTTCACATGTGGCTAATTCCGGGATGAAGGAAGCTTGGACCGGGATAATGGCGGCGGTCCCCATGGGAGACTCGGCGGCGGTGAGGGAACACTTTGCCGTGATTGCGGATTTGTCGGCAATGCGAGGTCGCATTATGAATAGTCATTCCCACCTCGGTGCCAGTGGCCTATTAGCCTTGTTGTTGGCGGTACTCGTGCCATTGACAAGCTTGTCTATGAATACGAAACGTCTGCTTGCCTGGAGTGTGGTCTGTGGTGTCATACTGCAATTTTCAGGCGTACTGTGCGCCTATTATTTTGATTTTCGTGCTATCTACATTGCTGATTTGGGCGCGGCAATTTTGTTTGCCGGTGTTGCGGTAGTGCTCTATGGCCTGGTCAGGCGCGGTGATGGTGCCGTGGATATGACGGCTTATATAAAATCGCGACTCAGTTCTGCATCTAGCCGCCTGTTGATGAAAGCAGGCGTTATGTTG
>JABHFC010000116.1 GCA_018676275.1 Gammaproteobacteria bacterium
CCGGGGTTAAAGTATTCGCGTTTTCTTTATAAAGTTTTACCAGCGCCTGAATCAAGTCGGCGGGTTTTGCCTGTGCAGCAGCGAAATCATCTGCTTCAAATTCATGCTTGCGCGACAATTGCGAAAAAACCGGTTGCAGAAATATTGTGAAGACGGGAGAGACCATGACAAATAGCATTAAAGCCATGTAGGAGGATGCCTGACTGACTCCAAGTCCGTGATAGAACCAGGGTAATTCGATTAACCATCCAAGCAGGGCAAATCCTGCAAGGAAAATGGAGGCCATCATGGCGATACGTTTTCTAATGTGATGACATTTAAAATGTCCTAACTCATGTGCCAATACAGCTTCGATTTCATCCGGGCTCAATTCATTTATTAACGTATCAAAAAAAACAATTCGTTTATTGGCACCCAGACCTGTGAAATATGCATTGCCATGAGTCGAGCGTGATGAGCCATCCATAACAAAAATACCACTGCTGACAAAACCGTTACGTGATAGAAGGTTTTCAATTTTCTGTTTTAGTTCGCCCTCCTCAAGGGAGCGAAATTTATTAAACAGGGGAGCGATAAATGCAGGATAAGCCCACATCATAAAGAGGCTAAATCCAAACCATGTACACCAGACATATAACCACCATTGACTACCGGCGTTTTGCATTATCCACAATATTAATGCCAACAAGGGGATACCGATCAGTGATAAAACAAGCGTATTTTTGAGAATATCGATAATAAATGTTGAAGCAGTTGTTTTATTGAAGCCGAAATCCTGCTCCAGTCTAAAGGTGCGATATATCGAAAATGGAATATCGATAATAGAACCGATCAGGATGGCAGAAAAAATAAATCCCACGCCGGTAAAGATTTCCGAGAGTCCGAATTCGCGCCAGAATGAATCGAGCCACTGTAGTCCACCACCAAGTGTCCATATGAGTAACACCAGAGTGGCAAAACAAAGTTCCACAAGACCTGTTTTTGCCTTTGCCTGTGTGTAATCTGCAGCTTTTTGATGATCTGCCAGCGGTATTTTGTCACTAAAGGCGGCTGGGACCTGTTCCCGATGTTCATTTACATGATTTATATGTCGTCGAGTTAACACCCACTGTAAGGCGAAGCCAAAGACAACAGCGCCAAGAAATATATAACTGAAAGTATTCATTATTAATCTGATTGTTTTTACTTATTGTTTATTGAGGATCCATTCTGAAGTTTATCAGGAATATAATTAAAGCGCTTTTGAACTGCATTTCAACGAAACCTGCTCAGCGCTTATAAATAACAAGTCAGACCTGAATGTTCGAAAATATTAAGTGAAATTTTGATGCGAATGCGGGCATTTATTGCCAAATTCATTTATTATCAGGTAGATTCGAAATCAAAGATAAAAACCCATTTAAACAATTAGTTGGAAAGTAATATGACTCAATCACCTGACAATCTGATCTGGATAGATCTGGAAATGACCGGCCTCGACCCTGATACGGATAATATTATTGAGATAGCCACAGCGATAACTGATAAGGAACTTAATGTATTGGCAGAAGGCCCGGTGGTGGCTATTCATGCGGAAGAATCAAAATTGGAAGCCATGGATGAATGGAATACAAAACAGCATGGTAAATCCGGCCTGACTGAACGTGTACGTGAAAGTACATACACAGTGGAGGATGCAGAACGTTTAACAATTGAGTTTTTACAGAAATATGTGCCCGCCAATACATCCCCGATGTGTGGTAACAGTATTTGTCAGGATCGTCGTTTTATGTATCGTTGGATGCCAGAACTGGAAAATTATTTTCTTTATCGTAACCTTGATGTCAGCACGGTGAAGGAGCTGGTTAAGCGCTGGACTACGGGCAGAGATCAGTTTGCCAAGAATTCAAGTCATCTGGCAATGGACGATGTGCACGATTCAATCGAAGAACTGCAACACTATCGGGCGAAATATTTTAATATCTGAGCCCATGTCGTGACTCTAGCCACGCCCAGTTTACCTCAAACACTGTATTCAACATCGGCGGTACGCGAACTAGATCGTATTGCTATCCAGGAAAGAAATGTAGCTGGCCTCGAATTAATGGAGCGAGCTGGACAATCTGCTTTTGATCTGATGTGCGAACGTTGGCCTCAGGCTAAAAGGGTCGTTGTGCTATGTGGTATGGGGAACAACGGTGGTGATGGTTATATCCTCGCGCGCCTGGCGAAAGAAGCACAACTCGATGTCTGCATAATGCAGCTCGGTGATAAATCGAATTTAAAGGGCGATGCCCTTGCTGCAGCAACTAAATGTCATGCCCTGGATTTACAATCTGAACCTTATCAGCCGAATTTAATTGAAAAAGCAGATGTCGTTGTTGATGCTTTACTGGGCACTGGTCTGGATCGCGAAGTAGACGGCGACTGGCGAATTGCAATAGAAGACATAAACAGGATGTCAGAGGCCATACTTTCACTGGATATACCTTCCGGATTAAATGCAGATACTGGCGCAGTAATGGGTGTGGCAGTCAAAGCCGATGCCTGTATTACCTTTATTGGGATGAAACAGGGATTGATGACAGCGGAAGGTCCAGCACTTTGTGGTGAATTGAGTTTTTCTGATCTGGTCGTACCGGAAGATATCTATGAACAGGTGACTACTTCTGCAAGACGTGTTTCTGTAGATGAATTAAAAACTTTCTTACCTCGTCGGGAACGTAGCACTCATAAAGGACAGTGTGGACATGTCCTGGTCATCGGCGGCGATTATGGCTTTGCTGGCGCAGTACGTATGGCTGCTGAGGCTGCCATGCGGGTTGGAGCCGGTCTGGTTACAGTTGCTACCCGTCCTGAGCACGCATTAAATATACCTTTGGCGAGACCGGAACTTATGACCCGCGCAGTGACTTCAGCAGAGGATTTGCATCCTTTATTGAGCAGAGCGAATGTCATTGTTATTGGTCCGGGTCTTGGTCAATCGGAATGGGCAAGTTCCCTTATAGCAAAGACATTGCAAACTAAATTACCGCTTATTATTGATGCCGATGCCCTGAATCTTCTCTCTTTGGAACCGTCTGTATCCGACGAGTGGGTTTTGACGCCGCACCCGGGAGAGGCCGCTCGACTTCTAGCCTGTAGTTCCGGGGAGGTGCAGGCTGATCGATTTGCGGCGGCGAAAGCGATACAGAAGAACTATGGTGGTGTCTGCGTTTTAAAAGGCAGTGGTAGTTTAATTATAGATACGAAACAAAGTATTTCTGTAGCTACTGAAGGGAATCCGGGTATGGCATCCGGGGGCATGGGTGACGTGCTATCGGGTGTGATTGCCGGTCTTATTGCCCAGGGATTAAAAACAGACGATGCAGCCCGGGTGGGTGTCTGCGTACATGGTGCAGCCGCTGATGCAGCTGCTATATTCGGTGAACGCGGTATGCTTGCCAGCGATTTAATGCCTCATTTACGTTCTGTAGCTAATCCCTGAAACTGGAATTAGAGCAATGCACTTGTCTGTCGACACAGCAGAAGCGATGGAAGAGCTCGGTAGTCAGCTTGGACAAGCTTGCCTGCAGGGCACCAGGTTATATTTACAGGGTGATCTCGGTGCGGGTAAAACAACCCTGGTCAGAGGTTTTCTCCGCGCCTTAGGTTATGAAGGTAAAGTTAAAAGTCCCACATATACGCTGGTAGAACCTTATGAAATCGAGGATTTAAGTATTTTTCACTTTGATCTTTACCGTTTGGATAGTGCCGAAGAGCTGGAAGGCATTGGTTTTCGGGATTACTTTGATGGCGAGGGAATATCTTTGGTGGAATGGCCGGAAAAAGCGGAATCTGCGTTAGAAGAGCCTGATCTTAAGATATTGATCAGTATCACCGATAATTCCCGTCAGGTGGAGCTGCAAGCCGTTTCTCCTAAAGGAAAGGACTTATTACTTAAAATTCAATAACTTAACATTAAGGCATTAAGAGGCAAGCGACCCTGCTCAACGAAGCTTTATTTAGCTGAGTAATCCTGCAATATTCCTACAAACCTACTACACTTATATTAGTTAAAACAATAATATAGCCTAGTATCCTAATAAAATATTGAAATGATTCAACTAACGGCAGTATAGTGTTGAAGAAATCGGGAATAATCATCACTTTAGACATGCGCGCACTTATCAGTATTGTATTCATTTGTCTGGCATTCAATGCTCAGGCGGGCGCCGTTCGGGTCGAGAATGTACGCATCTGGGCGGCACCAGATAGTACCCGCATTGTTTTTGATGTCAGCGAAGGTGTGAAATACCAGATCAGCAAGCTCGATAATCCTTTTCGGGTGGTAATCGACCTTGATAATGCCGAAACCAATCTGAAGATTGAACAACCCGGTACTAATGATAAATTCTTGCAGCGTCTGAGAAGTGCGTCCCGTAATAAAAAGGATTTGCGTGTCGTACTCGATCTGAAAAAGTATTCCCAAACTAACAGCTTCCAGCTTCAACCGAATAAGCATTACGGACATCGACTGGTAGTAGACCTGTTCGACAAACAGAGTGAAGAACAAAAATCGCAGACTGTTGACCTGGAAAGAGAAGCACCAAAAAATGAATTGCGCGATGTCGTCATTGCCATCGATGCCGGTCATGGTGGTGAAGACCCCGGTGCAAAAGGACCACGTGGTACCTACGAAAAAGATGTGGTTCTGGCTCTGGCCAAGCAGCTAGCCGATTTGATTAACGCTGAGCACGGCATGAAAGCCGTATTGACACGAAAAGGCGATTATTTTTTACGTCTGCGAAAGCGGATTAGTGAAGCACGTAAATACAAAGCAGATTTATTTGTCTCTATACACGCCGATGCATTTCGTGATCCCAGCGTTCACGGATCTTCTGTATACGTTTTGTCAAAACGAGGTTCCAGTAGTGAACATGCCCGTTGGCTGGCAGAGCAGGAAAATGCTTCCGATTTAATCGGTGGCGTGAGTCTGGATGATAAGGAAGATGTGCTGGTTTCGGTTCTACTGGATCTGTCACAAACAGCCAGTCTGGAAGCAAGTATAGATGTAGCCGATCGTGTTCTTGGTGGTTTAAAACGGGTAGGGAAGGTACACAAGAATCATGTGGAAGCAGCAGCTTTCGCAGTATTAAAATCACCTGATATACCTTCGATCCTTGTTGAAACGGCCTACATTTCAAATCCCCAGGAAGAAAAGAAATTGCGCAGTGAGAGTCATCGCCGAAAACTGGCCAAGGCTATCAAGAATGGTTTGCTTACATATTTTAACGACTATGCACCAGAGGGAACTCTGATGGCTTCTCGAAAACATATCATTGAACGAGGCGATACCTTGTCGGTGATTGCCCAGCAATATCGAGTCAGTTTACATAGTTTAAGAAACGCAAACAGTTTGAAAAGTGATCAGATTAGAGTAGGTCAGGTTCTGAATATTCCAATATCAAGAGGTGGTTCCTGAACTTCTGAGCCTTACCTGAGCTCCGCTCATTAACACTATTTTGCTTCATCGTTTCGTCTTTCAAAACTCGTAATACCTCCCTTTAGCGGCTACTCTATCGTCCTATGTCAGAGACGAGTAATT
The DNA here is from genome assembly GCA_018676275.1 of Gammaproteobacteria bacterium. Classification (GTDB taxonomy): domain Bacteria; phylum Pseudomonadota; class Gammaproteobacteria; order Eutrophobiales; family Eutrophobiaceae; genus WLWS01. The sequence continues at coordinate 5,567 of JABHFC010000116.1, forward strand.
TACCCAGAATAAAAAGACTTTCGTCCTCCCTCGCCAATCAAATTGCTGCGGGAGAAGTAATTGAAAGACCCGCATCTGTAATCAAGGAATTACTGGAAAACTGCCTTGATGCAGGCGCCACTCAAATCGTAATTGACGTCAGTAAAGCCGGAACGCAACTAATTCGTGTGAGCGACAATGGTTGCGGGATCCATCCTGAAGATCTTCAGTTGGCACTGGAAAGACATGCTACTGCCAAACTGGACAATCAATCTGATCTGGCGGCGATTAAAAGCCTTGGTTTTCGCGGAGAAGCTCTGCCAAGTATTTCATCCGTAGCAGAACTAAGCTTAACCTCGCGTATTGAATCATTAGAACAGGCGGCAACACTGATATTTGATCCTGCAAGTGGCGAATCTACTTTCAGACCTGCCGCCCATCCTGTCGGAACCACCGTTGAAGTAAAAAATCTATTTCATAACACGCCTGCTCGAAGAAAATTTCTTAGTAGTGAACGAACGGAATTCCTGCATATTCTGGAGATGGTGAGGCGAATCGCCCTGAGTTGTTCAGATGCGAATATTGAACTGAGACATAATGGGCAAAAAGTATTGAGCTGCAGGGCTCAGGCCGATGATCTATCTGAGCGAGTAGCAAGCCTGGTTGGGCAGGCGTTTATAAACAAGGCAATCGCTCTGGATTACGCTACGGGAGATATGCAGATACGAGGTTGGCTGGGTATAGGCGACCTTGCCCGCAGTAGTACAGACAAACAGTATCTATATCTGAACGGCAGGATGATTCGGGATAAGCGTCTCAATCATGCAATTCGCCTGGCATGTGAAGGGCAGATTGCGGAAGGACGTTTCCCGTCATATGTACTTTATTTGAGTCTGGAATTGACAGCAGCTGATGTAAACGTACACCCGACCAAGCATGAAGTTCGTTTTCGACATGCCAGAGATGTACATGATTTTTTTTATGCTGCCTTGTCATCGGCTATAGAAAAAGATCAGAACCTGTATTCGACTACTGATTCTGAGCTCAGAGAAAAAGAACAATCTGTCTCAGCCGTAAATGAGGATTCACATTACCCACGACGACATAATATTTCAGGTGAAGTCAGGTCAAATTACGGGGACTTGAATGCCAGGCGGCAAACGGAGTTAATTAGCGATATTCCGGGCTTAGGTAAACCATTATTACAAATTCAGGAAAACTATCTATTAACGCAGCGCGATGACGTGACATTGCTTATTAATATTGAACAGGCAAAAAAGCATATTGCGAAGCAGAAATTAAGCCTGTCAGAAGGTAAAACATCCATTACCAGTAGACCTCTGTTAGTACCGATCAGATTCTCAATTACCGCTAATCAGGAGAATGTGTTGGGGACGCTTAAGTCACAACTGGAAAAATACGCATTGAACCTGGAATTGGCTGGGCCATCAACATGTATGGTGAGAGCCATACCATCTATTTTGGAGAATGCGGATATAGAGATGCTGGTCAATGATATTTTAAATATGAATGTTTCTGATGTCTCCGATCAGCTTAACTGTGAGTCCATTATATCGATCATGATTAATCATGTTTGTGATATAGCTACGCTTTTTATGAGCTTTGATGAAATGCTGAATTTATTGCGACAAGTGGAAGCGACCGGAATTGATGTGAAGCAGCTGCGCTATGCTTCTGTTTGGCGAACTCTCAATATTGACGATCTGGATAAATTAATGAAGCTCGATGACTGACGATCAACAGGACTTGCCCGTTGTATTTCTTATGGGCCCGACTGCCAGTGGTAAAACAGCATTGGCAGTGGAGCTTTGTCAGCATTTGCCGTTTGAAATTATCAGTGTTGATTCAGCCATGGTTTATAAAGGTATGGACATTGGTACTGCCAAACCGACAGCCGATATACTGGCAAAAACTCCCCATCGCCTGATTGATCTGTGCGATCCCTCGGAAGTGTATTCAGCAGGTAATTTTCGTGAAGATGCTCTGAAAGAGATTAAATCTATTCATGCCTTAAACAAAATCCCTTTGCTGGTCGGTGGTACCGGTTTGTATTTTCGTGCCCTGGAAAAGGGCATTGCTGCTTTACCATCTGCTGATGCCAGTGTCAGGCAAAAATTGACCGAAGAAGCGGCTGCCAGCAGTTGGCAACTTATGCATGAGCGACTACGAAAAGTTGATCCTGACTCCGCTGAACGAATTCATCCTAATGATCCACAACGCATTCAGAGAGCACTGGAAGTTTATGAAGTCAGTGGAAGAACTTTATCGTCTTATTTCAAGGCAGATGACAGTCGTGTAATACCGTACCCGTGTAAGAAAATAATCATTGCGCCAGAGGATCGTTCTGTCTTACATGAGAGAATCCGCTGTCGCTACGAAGAAATGCTGAAACTCGGTCTGGTAAATGAGGTCGAAGGTCTATATCAACGTGGAGACCTGTCCCTGGAGAAGCCGTCAATGCGAACCGTCGGCTATCGCCAGGTCTGGCAGTTTTTGCAAGGAGAGCTGGGTGAGAGTGAAATGTTGGAAAAAGCCGTTGTTGCAACGCGACAATTAGCAAAAAGACAACTGACATGGCTACGCTCAGAGCAGGATGCCAGCTGGTTTGACTGTATGGAGGCTGATTTTGCGACGAAAGCCTTGAGATTTCTGTCCGATGACCCAATCTTATCTGTGAAGGTGTAATATACTTACAGGGAAGCAGTGATGCAGGATCAATATAAGAATTAGAAGAGACAAG
>JABHFC010000013.1 GCA_018676275.1 Gammaproteobacteria bacterium
AGCAGTTCCACTAAAGCGTATCGTGAATTCGTAACGTCGGGAATTCATATACGCATAGTAGACCTCGTAACTTTCACCAGTATTGAAAACTCTGGTATTACCATTATCAATACGAAGCGTTGCGGTTAAGGAAGTAGCAGATACAGAGGTAATCTCTCCCCAGGCAGAATCAGTGATATTGTGTACGACATCACCGATCTGTACTCCTGCAGTTACAAAATCCTGACTCGAATCAGTTAGGGTTGATCCACCATTACTGTCTACAGTTCCCGTTATTTTACCGGTTGCCGCTTTGATCCGATAAAACTCGAGGTTATCGAAGTCAGGCGCGGATCCCGTTAATCGATTTGTTCTCAAACTCGTTGAGGTGATTGCCGAAACATCAGCAGATACAACAGATTTGAATGGTGTATAAAATGAATAATTATCACCCGAAGTGAACGTTATAGGGTCAACACCCCAACCTGAATAATCATTGACCGTTAAGGTAGTATTGCCGTCTATTTCGGCCAGGATGCCCTGTGCTTTGTTAGGACCGGCATAAGATGTGTTCCTTACAAGGTAGTTATAAAGCCCGGTCGGATCATAAGCACTGAAGCTGGCGCCAGAATCCATTAAAATAGTTCCATTACTACCTGCGGTAGCCGTACCTGATGTTACAAAAGATTCATCGTCGTAGTTCTGGACAATATCTCCCGGGTTTACTCCTGATATTATAAAATCCTGTGTACTGTCAGTTACAACTACTGTATTAGACCCAGATGTGAGTTGTCCCTGGACAGGGTCATACTTGGTATGACTGCCACTGCATTCAACTATTTCTGGCTTTGTCCAGACGCAGGTACCATCTTCAATTTCAACGGAAATTGTCCCGCTGGTTCCGCTTGAAGTCTGAACAATCTGCTTAAGGGTGTTAATGTAATCTGTATGTGTGCCAGGCGTATCGATTGAAACAATTGCATTTGGACTACCACCTGCTATTTCAGGAATATTCCAGTCAATATCGAACGTAGAAGGAAAAAAACCACCTGGCCGATGAAACGAGAGTAAGCCTTCCCGGGTTCCTTCTTTACCAACGAATCGTGGAAGTATGTAGGTATCGTTATCATCGAAATCATTTTCCCGTCCGTATTTCAGACTATCCGCAGTAAGGCTCGTCTGCGCGACTGTTGAAATTCTGCCCATAGAACCATCTTTCAGATTGACAATCACATCACCGATAGCTGCTCCCATTGCAGTAAAGTTCTTTTGGCTATCATCAAGCGTCAGCGTATTATTTGTTGCGTTGGTTGCTTTACCGGCATAGCTGCGAACCTGATATTCGTCATTGTCATCGAAATCATTATCTGTTCCGCCAGTCATATTTCTCACGGTAATCGTAGTATCACTTACCGTATCAACAACTCCGCTTGAGCCATCAGTGACATTGTCGATGATATCCCCCGGTACTACGTCCATCTTGGCAAACTCCTGACCACCATCTACCAGGCTCGAACCGCTGCTTGAACTATCAGCTTTATCGTCGAGCTTGTCTCCCAGATCTCTCGGCACAATGTAATACTCATCATCAGTATCGAAGTCATTGTCCGTACCAAGGTGAATTCCTGTCACTGTTAATGCGGTGGTGGCGTTATCAACTGTTACAATGCTCAGAGAACCATCAGTCACATTTCTTACTATATCTCCCTTTTTAACACCCCACTTACCGAAATCCGTTGTACTGTCTGTAAGCGATGTCGCGTTATCCGAACCTGTATGTGTACCATACAGAATTCGATTGTCAGCCTTGGGATCAAAATAGGGTGTTAGCCAGGGTAAAGCACCATAATTATTATGATAAGCCGAAAGTATATTACCTGCCTCACTCAGAACTCGTTTTTTCAAGGCATCCATCAATTCATCGATTGTGACAAATACCAGTTGATCATTATAACTTTCACTAGCATCAGTCGTTATCCTGAAACCCCTATAGCTAACAAAGTCCTGATCAGTATCGCTATTACTGAAGGTAGTACCATCAGCGATTACTGTGGAATCCGGGCAGGTATATGAACCAGATGTCGTTATGCTATCCAGATAATTAGATGCTGCAGGCGCACCACTACTTCTATCCTGATTTAATATGGCTGTGCCTGGAGCAATAACAACAAAAGCTACTCGATCAGAAATAATACAACCATTTTCATCGCGAACGGTTATCCAGTTTGCTTCGGTTTCAAGTAAGGCCAGGGATATTTGAGGATAGGCAGGGGTTTCGTAAACCAGGTTGTGGGATGCCGCATACCAAAAAACTTTGCCTGCTGAATCAGTCCAGAGTTCATTGACTGTAGCTGTGCTTGGGTTATCGGACAACCCGGCATATATTTGTAAACCGGCCAGATTTCCACCATCAATACAGCCTGAGCCAACATCCTTCCAGGGCAGTTTCCCCAATAGCAAATTATTTCCTATTGGCCCTGCAGTATAACAATCACTTTCGCCATCATATTCACTATCCCCATTTCTGTCTGGCATAGGCAGAGAACCGGGATAAACCGGGTTACTTATCGCCCAACCCAGTATTGCATTTTTTGCCTCATTTAGTGATTTTGCCGTATTCGTTCCACTGTTTTCACGACGAATATTCGCATTTAATTCCTTTACAAGAATATATGATGCGCTTGTCACAAGTATTAGAAGAAATGCTAATAACGCTGAGCCAGATTGTTTGTTTCGTAACATAGTTTTGCACAAAGTTATCTAGTCGGCATGAATAAAACGTATTCAATGCCCAACCTTTGCAAACTAATTCTCGGAATGACTGGCATCATTAACTGTGGTTTCTGACTCATTAAGCAGATCTTTATAGTTTTCGGACACAGGGTCGAATGTTTGGCCTACATTCAGATTTACAATTGTATTAGCGCTGGGCACTTTGATTTGAACCTTATCTGCTTCAATATCACCAACGCTTATATATTGTGAGGAAACGTTACCTTCAAATGTATTGCTGTCATTTATCCATGCTGTGCTTTTACCATCGCTCCTGTAAACCAGACCGCGAACGGTCAGCGCATTCACCGGTGTTTCCTCTACTACTTCTACATCCTCGTCAATATCGATTAACTGTTCTTCAAATTCTACTTTAAAAGCCGGTTTAGCCTTTCTCAGTTCATCCATATGAGTTCGCTGAGCGCTGGTAGTAAAGAATCTGCCAAATTGATCCGAACTGATCGCAGACTGACTGAACAATATTCCTGATAAAACTAATAAACAAACAAATTTCTCTGTATTTTTCATAATCAAACCTTTAGCTCCGTTCCATCAGCTAATTTGATTGAATGCCATATTAGTTCACACCTTGCACTTAGATTTGCACTTCCTGGCGCTTCTAATATTCTTGTCGATGTGGATGTTATCGTGCAGTTTTCAATGTTATAGGCACCCTTGGCTTTTTCATCAAGAATCTCAAACAAACGGAACAAGTCACCTTCGTGTAACAGTTGCATATTAAGATTCATTACACTTTTAAATAAACTGTATCTTCCCATCATCACTGGAAATGCCGGCGTATATAACTCCTGTGAATGTATTTCGTAGCTCAGCGATGAAATATCAATCTCTTCACCAGCATTACGTAATGTTTCTACCCAGTTAAGCCTGAGTTCTCTGCCAAGAACTCCTCCGTTGTATAGCTGAACAAAAACCGGATAAAATTTCTTAATTAACTTTTCTTCTTCATCAACAGCAAAATATTTATTACTTACTGAACGGAACATCGCATTGTTGCGGTTATATTCGTTAATCATTTTGTCCTTAAAATAAAAGCTGCCAGTAATCAGAGCACCACTAACAATCATGCATATAAAAAATATGACCAAAGACAGTCTTAAAATTGACCAGTCTATATCGCTACGCTTCATCAGTAATTCCTATAACCAGTCTTAAAGAAAATTCCGCAGATTTTCCTTGCGCCTGGGTATTGCCTTGCATGTTGGTCGAAGAACTTACATCCAGTGGTAGTGTGAGAATACTTACATCATGCACAGAATCCTGGTTCCTTAAAAAATCCGCATACTCATTTATAGATGCAATTGCCTCGCGATAGTCACCATTGAAAGGTTCGAGGAACCCCTCTATAAGTGACACCTGATAAAAAAGGTAGCCCGTTTCATTGGAACTAATATCACTAAAACCAATTTGATTTTGATTGTTCATATTGGTTTGCTGCTTACCTCCAACATCAACATTTGGGTCAATGCTGGTCACCCAGTTTATATTTTTCAATTGAATATCAGAAAACTTATTCAAACCTTCACTAGTCACCTGTACCAAAGCCAAAGGTGAAGTTTTGTACTTATTTAATGTATCCGAAAGCTCTACAGCATGCTGAAGATCTACCGGTTCTACTGGTGTTTCAGGCAGACGTTGACGTGCCATTTCGTACCTGGCCGAATAAAATTTAGTTCTTAGTTCAGCGGCGACACTTTGTTGTTTAAACGATAGTCCTTTGACAAAATTGTATCCGCTCCAGACAACTGAAAACATCATCAATAGCATGCTCGCCGCTATCATAGAATATCGCATTTTCCGCATGGAAAAGTATCGTCTTTCAGTAGGTTCCGCGTACTGATTTGCCGGCGCTTTTTTCAACAACTGAGAGATAAATAACTGATCGCTGAACGGTGTCTTAACCCGTGTCTGAAGACCTGATTGTTCAGCCAGTTCATTAATATCAATTAAATGATATTTAATATGCTCACTATCCTCGTATAATTCTTTTGACTCCTTCAACAAGTCTCCCGCCAACAGAAAACAAATGTCGAGAGCTTCGTCGTTAGGAATTATGCGTAAACTATTTACATATCTTTGTATTTTTTCTACTTCGCCCGCGATATAAGGTGCATACGGTTCTGTCCCATACCTGGGCATCTGCACCAGGCGGCTAATTCTTAATTCGCCGTTCTGCACAAATGTCTGACGTAGCCCACTGATACTTTGCAAGCTTACCAGCAGTGTATGATTAGTGAACTCCGGTCTGATTTTCAGTAATGAATTGGTTAAAAATGGTAATGAATAAATACCTGCTATTGGCGTTTTTTGCGCATCCAGCATTGCTGTCCAGGGTTTTATCAGGGCCGGGTTTGTGATCGCTGTCAGCAGGAGCTTGTCATCTCGACGCCCACTTTCTTCACGCCCCTGCATTTCGCTAAAGGTATAAGGAGTATCTCTAAATAACCTGTCCTGTTTTCTATTCAATAGTGCTTGTCTATCAGGGCCAAACACATGTGGAATAGTTTCTTTTCGAAATTCTTCTTCGAAGACATCAACAAGAATATAAAACGGATTATTCTTTGTCTCACTCAGGTAGCGATTAAAGTACTCTCTTCCTTCTTCATTGGTGTCAAATAGATAGGAACTGGCGATATCACCATTTTGCCAATGATAGACGGCCACCTTGTGCGCACTAATAAAAAGTGCCCGGCGGTCAAAATAGCTAAATTTTGATGTTAGCGATGAGATCATATATTGGACCTAAAATAGAAAACATTACCCAACCGATGATGGAACCGAGTACAACTGTCATCGCAGGTTCAATCATGGTTTGCAGTCGCTCAATAGCCTCTCTTACATCACGTGTGTAAAAATAAGCTACGTTTTCAAGTGACTCCTCCAACGCCCCTGTGTTTTCACCGACCTTTATCATTCGTAATACAAGAGGCGGAAAAAGGTCAGTAGCCTCAAAACTTTCGCTTAGGCTTTTTCCATCAGCAATTTTCTGACCAACACTGTGCATTGCAATTGCTACTGCACGGTTACCTGCTATATCTTCACCTGTCCTGATACAGTCAATAATTGTTATGCCCGCTGCATACATCATTGCAAAAAAGGCAGCCAGACGGGCAAGGATGATTTTTTTTGCGATTGGACCTACGACTGGAATCCTCAAAGTCACGGTATCAACGGTTAACGCAAAACCCGGGCTTGTTTTGACGCCAATAACTATTGAAAAAAAGACTAATACCGGTGTTAACAAAATTAAATACCAATAGTCTACAAATATATCCGATACAAATATGAGTGCTTTTGTATGGGCTGGAATTTCCTGCCCCATTGTCTTAACAAAACTTAGCAACTCAGGTACCAGATAAACCATAAGAAAGATGACAACTCCCACTACAACTGAGCCAACAAATGCAGGATAAGTGACTAACTTCTTTGTTTGCGTCGCCATTTCGTCCTGCCATTTCAGGTTTTCATTCAACTTGGTAAAAACCATTGTAATTTCACCCGTTTGCTCACCTGCCTTGACCAGACTGGAAAATACATGTGTAAAAACCCCGGGGAAGTCTTCCATCGCCTGTGAAAGCGTCTTACCACCTTCAATGGATTCGGTCATAGCCGAAATTATTTCCTTTAAACGAGGATTTTCAGTACTGGCAACCAGATCCTGCAAACTTTCAAGAATGGGGACACCCGCGCGTGACGTCTGCTCAAGATGAAAGCAAAAAAACAATAAATCACGTCGGCCTACACCGCGTCCTGAAGCGCTTTGCGCCGGTGACTTAACTTCCTTGTAATTAACCAGATCCTGACCCATTTTTTGCAAGCGCATTTCCAGATCAGCAATATTGGCTGCATCAGCTTTACCGTTATGCACTCTGCCGGTCGAATCAATTGCCTTGTATTGGAAAAAATCCATAGCAACTAGTTCTGCTTTAACCTGCTGGTTAGATCTACAACACGCGATACTTCTTCAAGACTGGTAGAGCCCTCACGAACACGATCGGCGCCCGCATCGACCAGAGGTTTAAAACCTTTCGACAGGGACATGCGTAACAATTCCTTTTGTGTACCTTTTCTGGCTACCAGTTCATCCATATCAGAGTCAAAACGTAAAATCTCCATCAAGGCGATACGTCCTTTGTAACCCTGGTTTTCACATACCGGGCAGCCTTTGGGGCGATAAATATTCTGCTGTCTATCGCTCCCTTTCAGACCGAGTAAGTTGCGTTCCAAATCACCCAGTTGGTACGCCTCTTTACAGCTGTCACATAAACGGCGTATCAATCTTTGCGCGACAACACCGATAATATTCCCAGCCAAAATATCCGGTTTAACACCAATATCCAACAAACGGGGAATTGCACCCAGGGCGGAATTGGTGTGTAAGGTAGAAAAAACCTGGTGTCCTGTCATCGCTGCACGCAATGCCATTGTCGCTGTGTCTTCATCTCGAATCTCACCAACAAGAATGATATCCGGATCCTGCCGCATCAGTGAACGTATACCACTGGCAAAATCAAGCCTGGAGGTTTCATTGGCAGAAGTTTGTCGAATCATCGTCATCGGGTATTCGACTGGATCTTCGAGAGTCATGATATTCACTGACTCAGTATTCAAATAACTGAGAATAGAATAAAGAGTAGTTGTTTTACCGCTACCGGTAGGACCCGTTACCAAAATAATACCTTCGGGTCTTGCCACCATTAATTTTAACGTAGTTTTCTCGTCATCATGCATATCGAGCTGGTCCAACGGCACGATGCCCTTTTGCCTGTCGAGAATTCTCAATACTATATTCTCGCCATAAACTGTTGGCAGTGTCGAAACACGAAAGTCCACCGCCCTGCCAGATAAGGATAATGAAATTCGTCCATCCTGTGGCGCCCGGGTTTCAGCAATATCCAGACCCGCCATTACTTTTAAGCGTACTGCGATCGCCGACCAATAATTTTTGTGCAGGCTGCGTATTTGTCTCAACACGCCATCAATGCGATAACGAAATCGAAGGAAACCTTCTTCCGGTTCGAAGTGAATATCCGACGCGCCTCTTTTTACAGCATCAGATAATAATGCATTAACAAGGCGAACTACGGGCTGGCTGTATTCATCAGTTTCTGCATCCAGACTCTGATAATCAATCTCACCAGTTTCAATTTCATTTAAAATGCCATCAACGGAAAGTTCAAAACCATAGAATTGGTCAATGGCTTTTTCGATCTCTACTTCACCGGCAAGAACAGGAATAATCTCTGCAGTACCGGCTACATGGGCGCTTAACTGATCAAGAGCGACGACATTAAAAATATCTGCCATAGCAACAGTCAGCTGACCACTACTTCTATCAAAGTCTATTGGCAACACTCTCATCCTGCGTGCCATATCCTTTGGAATCATGCTGACGGCTTCACTGTCAGCGACGGCTCGATTCAAATCAACGCTTTCCTGGCCAATAACACCGCCGATCACATCACGGATAATCGCCTCTGTCGCAAAGCCGAGACGAACCAGAATCTTGCCCAGATGATCCTTGCTTTTTTTCTGTTCCGTTAAGGCAATATGGATCTGATCAGGAGTAGTAACTCCCTTATCAACCAGGATTTCACCAAGACGCCTTGTTGTTTTAATCGCAGCCAATCTTAACGCCCTGTTATTTTATTAAGAGCGTCTATTCGTTTTTGCACTCGAGAGGTATCGAAATTCAGATTCGCGGAATCTGATAACTCCATTGCAGTCATATAATAATCCAAAGCTGCATTTTGCTGACCGATATGGTCAAGACTTATTGCCAGGTTGAGGGCATAGTCTGAATTACCGGAATTAAGACGGTATGCTTCAAAAAATGCCTGTTGAGCATCTGCCCATCGACTACTGGCCGCATAAATACTACCGAGAGTAAAATGCAATACATGAGCGTTGGGATTATCGTGCAGCATAGAATGGATTGCACTTTCACTACCCGACAGATTTGAAACATCTTGAAGGTTAATCAAAGCAACTTTTGCAAGCTCATCTCTTGGATTTATCGATAACAGATGTGCGTAATGAAGATATGCCGAGTTGTGATCACCCATATTCGTGGCAATCGCACCAAGACCAAGCAAAGCATCCCGGTTGTTAGGAAATTCTTTTAATACTTCGTCGTATTTCAATCTGGCCTCTTCATAATTTCCATTTTGATAAGAGGAATAGGCTTCTCTTAAAGTTTGTCCCTTATCTTCTATCACCTTACTTCTACTAATCTGTATTAAAGATTGTTCAGGAATAATTTTTTCAGGTAAGCCAGCTATCTGATCCTGATCGGTATCTACCTGGTCAGACCCGGTTTGCTCAGTGTCATCGCTATTTTCAACACTGGCAAAAGTTGCGTCATCTTCCGCTGTCCCCACTGGAAGTTCGTCAGTTGCCGGTTCTTCAGTCGACAACTGTTCGAGGCTTTCTACCACCTGAGCATCTGCCAAAGCAGTTTCGATAACTGTCGTTTCCGATACACTCATTTCCGACGATAAATTTTCAGTGGCGCCAGCCAATGTTCCAGACATCGAATCTGCACCAATATCAAGAGATTGATTAAGTGGGGAAATTACACTTTCTATTCCCTCTGCAACCTGCGGAGAAAGTGCTGATCTATTTACCGGCGTTACGGTAACGAAATACCAGACTATGCCTGCAATTAATGCCAACGAACATAAACCGCCCAGAATCCACTTGAAACTATTACCTGATGACTCCGTTGTTTTGGTTGCAGTAAAAATTGTTTGAGCAGCTACAGGCGTAGGTTGATCTTCACTTCCTATATCTTTTGCTAATTGAGCGGCTGGAATACCCGGTAAAGTTTCTCCATAAGTTTCATCTGCGTCATTATCAGGGAAAAATGCTTCACCCTGAACGGTTTCCTGAAACAATTCTGAATTATCAGCTAGTGAAACACCATGAAAAGTCTCATCCAGATGCCCACTGTCTTCCGTTTGTAATTCTGCGATGGTGGAATTAAGTAAATCAGGCGCATCTCCATCATCAATCTCAACTGAACCAGCTGGCAATTCAGCCAGAGACAGTGTGTTCATTGTCACATTCAGCGTTTGATCTTCGGCCCCGTTATCAGCATTTACAGCACTGTCAATGCCTGGTGTTTCTGGTATTTCATTCCTGGTGGAAATAGGTTCGAGCTCAAGAAGCTCTGCTGTTGTAGAAAGTCGGCCTGTATTATCCAGATTTGCCTTTGTGCTTGAAGCTTCTGCTTCCGGTGCATCAGATGTTCCATGACTACCAGAATCATCCAGTTTTTTTTCACTTTCATGCTGCGATGAGTCTTCACCTTCCAACTGGCGTTTAGCCGCCTCCTTTTTTTCCTGCTCAGCCTTTTTCAAGGCATCCATTAACAAACTCATATCTGCTTAGTCCTGCACTGCAGGGCCTCTGGATCCACTCGTTTGGGTATGCAGAAAACTTCTAAAGTTTCTGAGGTCACCATCCAGGCTGGGATCTCGTATTACTGTAGATTGAATAAACATTACCAGTTCAACCTTTTCGTAATCACTTGCCCTTGTTTTGAATGCTTCACCAAGCCCGGGTATTTTTGAAAGCCCGGGTATGGCAGAATTGTTGCCTCTGTTAATATCCTGCATAAGCCCGCCCAGCACCGCAATTTGGCCGCTATTCATTTTCAAAATCGATTCCATTTCCCGTATTTGTAACTGCGGAACCGGGTTTGATACACCAGCGTTTGCTAGTTCAGGATTCGGATCATTTACAAAACTCAATACCCTGGAGATAGTTGGCCTTACCTGGAGAACAATAGAATCGTTCAGATTAATTTGCGGAGTAAGACTCATGACAATACCCACAGGTACGGTTTTCGCCTCTGTTGAAATCGCCGGATCACCTGTTCCCGATATACTGGCGGCACCTGGTTCCACATCCACCTCAAAATAGACTATGTTATCGACGACTTTCAATATCGCCGTCTGATTATTAAGAGTCATTATTTGGGGGCTTGATAAAACACTGACATCACCGAATTCTTGCAGCAGTTTCAATGAACCATTGATCACCTGATCCCGATCCGTATTCGGATCGACATAGTCCAATAAAAACGAACTAAGCGTAGAACCTGTAGGGGTCGCACCTGCAATTGTCGAAGAGACAAAGTTGAAGCCGGCCTTGCCTGCCTGATTAATGAAGGACCAGTCTATACCAGCCTGAAATCTGTCATTGAGGGTAACCTCAATGATGGTTGCCTGAATCAGTACCTGGCGGTTAGCACCCAGAGTTGCACTATCGACCAGTTTTTGAATAAGCTCATGTTGCTTGGAGGTCGCTTTAACATTCAATATTCCCGCTTCTGGCAGAGGTACAACGTTAGCCGTAACTGGAATTTGTCCATCACTACCGCCAGCTGCTGCTACTTCTTCACCAATCATTCCCGAAATATTGTTAACAAGGTTGGCCCAAAAGTGATTTGATAATATGCTGGTAACGTCCGATTTAGAGGTATTCCCGCCACCGCCATCACCACCGCTTACACCAGTATCAGTAGAAATAGACGAATCGGTATCACGGGTAACGTTCAAATACTCAACTGTATAGGCGCGAAAGAAGGGTACATCTGGAGATATCAACAGGTTTTTATTTCTAAACTCGTAACGCAAATCTACCTGTCTCGCAATCCGGTCCAGTAATTGCTCAAGAGTCTGTTCAATTGCATTTATAGTGACAATGCCATCAATGCTCGGATCGATATCAACATTCACTTTCGCATCCCGGGCAAGTGCAAATAGCAATTCTTTTACCGGTACCTCATTGACAACAACCGTATATTTCTCAACTTCTCTGGGCGCTTCGGGCTCTGGTAATATTTGTGGTTGCTGCACAAGCTCAGGAATATCTTTTTCTACTGCTTGCGCTTCAGTATTCAGATGTCCTTCAGAAGGCTCGAAAGGCTTCGGCAGAATCTCGGCACAGCTTGCCAGAATTATGCCCACGGCAATGATGCTTATTATGTTTCGCATAGTCTTTACCAGGATCTAAGTTTGTAAATTCTCGAATATATCACTCATAAGTACTTTATTATAACCTTAAGACAAGTGTTTAAAAGTTAAAGATTTTCAGGTTGCTTAAGCGGCCTGTACAGGATTGAACTACAAAGCCTGCAGATATCACTAAACTGGGACGAATCAGAGTAAAGTGCTACCTCCGGTGGCAGCTCCTTCAATTGTCTGCGCAATGATTCAGATTCCTGCTCTGAAAGCCGAACATCACCCAAATCCTGTATCTGAAACAGCATGGATAGATCCATTATCTGCCCGGCAATATCCGCTTTTTCAGTTGATTTTACTCTCTCACTCCCATCGATCTCCAATGCTTTCGCCTGGCTAATCGTCACTGTTTCCGGCTCTTTCTCTATAATTACGAATGCCGGCTCTTGTTGTATTTCCTGTTTCGCTGGTTTTTCGAAAATTGCGTCCTTTTTCTCTTTCAGATCCGGACGAAAATCATTATCAGCGACATTAAGCTGAGAAGTATCTACATCCTCAGCTACGGTTTCCAGCATTAGAAAACCCTCTCGGGCCGCTGCCTCAGGATCTTGTTCAATTTCGCCCGAAACCACATCGATATCTACCACAGCTGTTTCATGAGCCGTTTCCGCGTCAGAACGTATTTTAGTAGAATCAACTCCGGTGCTTTCTGGACTAATTTTCTCTATTCCCGCTAATGCTTCTTTGTCGCCGGGTAAACTTTGCCAATATCCGACCAGAATAATTATAACAAGCAATATGCTTGCCGTTATCAAGGCAATCCATCTAAATTGACGTTTATTGGAGATAAATTCACTGTCTCTCGCCGCCTGCTTTACATGCCTGGCAGTAACTTCATGGGTATTATCTGCATATGCAGCCAAAAGTGACTTATCAGCAAGGATGTTAACCCGTCGTAGTAGACCCTTGGAGTAATGCTCAATTTTCCGGATTGCGGCCTTATTAAAGACTTCACCAGCGCGATACCCACTAGCACGTAAGCGAGTACTCACATAGTCTCTAATGTGCTCAGATACAAAGGGGTTCAATTGAAAACTATAGGTTATTCGTTCTTTTAGCTGACGGATTTCCGGTTTGGATATTAATTCATCCAACTCTGGCTGACCGAATAAAGCAATTTGCAGCAGCTTGCTTTGCTGTGTTTCCAGGTTGCTGAGTAAACGGATTTCTTCGAGCGTGGCGATGGGCATTGCCTGGGCTTCTTCGACAAACACTACTACCTGTCGATTTTCTGCATGTCGCTTCAAAAGGTATTCCTGCAGATCATGCATCACCTGCAGGCGAGAAGTGTCGAGTTTAACAGACAATTTCAACTCAAAAGCGATGGCATGGAGAATATTCTCAGGGGACAAACTGGGGTTGGCCAGGTAAACCACTTCCACCTTTTCAGGCAACTCCTTCTCCAGCATCCGGCAAAGCATGGTTTTACCGCTACCTACCTCCCCAACTACCTTAACCATGCCTTCGCCGTTGAGAATGGCATAGATCAGGGCGTCAAGAACTGCCCCACGATCTCCTCCCGGATAAAAGAGACTGGTGTCTGGAGTGATGCGAAACGGAGGTTGTTTTAAGCCAAAATAATCGTAATACATGCTCTGATGTCACTAAAAAGCTTCTATTATTTTCAGTATTGCAGTTTCAAGGGTCGGGAGCCAATAAAACAGTCATATTTGCTGAAATTAGTACAA
>JABHFC010000117.1 GCA_018676275.1 Gammaproteobacteria bacterium
CATACGATAGGGTGACAAAATTGCCAGACTTATAAGCGCTGCCGTTGCCGTAAACATCCACACCAGAAACCTGCTTAGAGGCACACCACCCATAAACAACATGCCCAGGGCCGTGCCGAAAAGCACTACGGTTGAACCGTAATCCGGTTCAAGCAACAAAAGACCAGCCACCAGAGTGACAACACCTACAGGTCTGATGAAGCCCGCGAAACTTCCCATTACCTTGTCTCGATGACGCACAAGATATCCGGCGAGATAGGCGATGACACATAACTTGATAGGTTCTGAACTTTGTATGTTTAAAGGACCAATGCTAATCCAGCGCATGCTGCCATTAACCTCGCGTCCAACTCCCGGAATAAGTACGAGTACTAGCAGAAAAACGCCCAGCATAAGTAGTGGAACACTAAGCTGTTGCCAAATCGCCAAAGGTATTTGTATTACTACAAATGAAATCGTTATGCCTAGCACAGCAGCGACACCCTGCCGCCAGAAATAATGTAAAGGATCAGCAAAATGTCGATCTGCCACAGTTACCGAAGCTGAAGCCACCATTACCAGTCCGAGACCAAGTAGAAACAGACCGAGTCCAATCAGATAAAAGTCATGATGCTGCAAGCTATTTTTCATCCTGCTTGTTTGCAGATTTGAACTCGCCTGGCGTCGTTTTTTCATTCCTCGCCTCCCTGCAATGCCTGCACAGCGCGGCCAAATATTTCTCCTCTTTCCTGATAATCACGGAACATATCCTGACTGGCACATGCTGGCGATAACAATACTGCCTCTTCAGGTTTCGCCAGCTTCGCGGCCAAATTGACAGCTGCTTCCATACTGATTGCAAAATAACGTTGGCTTTCTTTGGCAAGCACATGATCGATACGTCCAGCATCTTTACCAATCAGGACAACTACACGAACATGTTTTTCTATTGCATCTGCCAGTGGCGAAAAATCTGCCTGTTTACCATCACCACCTGCAATAAGGATGAGATCCTGTTTTTCAGACAGGCCTGTGATTGCCGCACAGCTTGCACCAACATTTGTACCCTTTGAGTCGTTATACCAGTCCACACTGTCGATGTTTGCAATCCATTGGCATCGATGCGGTAAACCCGGAAATTCCTGCAAAACCTTCAACATGCTTTGCATAGTCAAATCAATCGCACTACCCAGAGCCAGAGTTGCCAAAGCATTTGAAACATTATGCGCGCCTTTAATCTTTAAGGCTGACGCCGGCAACAGCAAAGCTTGCCCGCGACAAAGCCATTTTTCTTCCTTGAAGACTCGTATACCGAATTCATTCTCATTCGGTTCAGACAAACCATATGAAATTGAATTTCTCTTGTCTTCAAGCATGCATGCGACCCGTTGATCTTCCCTGTTAATAATCATGCTGCCGTCGCCAGCATAAATTTTCTGTTTGATGGCAGCATATTCAGCAAGATCGCGATAACGGTCCATATGATCAGAACTGATGTTTAAAACCAGTGCCGCTACAGCATTTAATGACTGCAGAGTTTCCAGTTGGAAACTTGAAAGCTCCAGTACATAAAAATCCGGCTCATCACTTTGTAAAAGATCGAGCACCGGCGTACCGATATTGCCGGCCAGGCCCACGCGAAGCCCGCTTTGTTCCATCATCTCCTTCAACAAAGTGACAACTGTGCTCTTGCCATTGGAGCCGGTCACCGCAACAATCGCTTGCTCAACCTGTTGACAAAATATCTCAATATCACTGCTAAGCTGAATACCTGCGCCCACTGCTGCCTGTATCGCCGGCTCCAATCTCGATACTCCCGGGCTGATCACAATCTGTTTTGCAGAAAGTAAAACAGCCTGATCAAATCCTCCCAGATATAAGGGCACATCCGGATAACTCTTTTGTAGATGATCAAGCTCCGGTGGTTGATTACGGCTATCGACAACAGCGACCGATTCTCCTTTTTCCAGAAAATAGCTCGCCACTGATGCTCCGGTTTTACCCAGACCAACAACTACAACATCAAACTGTTCAGATGTTTCAGTCATCTCTTGTCCATTAACCAATAGTGCATTCATATCCACGCATTAACGAACCTTGAGACTCGCTAGACCCACGAGTACCAGAATAAAAGTAATGATCCAGAATCGAACTATTACCCTTGGTTCCGGCCAGCCCTTTAGTTCGTAGTGATGATGCAAAGGTGCCATTTGAAAAATTCGTTTACCGGTAAGCTTGAATGAGCTTACTTGCAGAATGACTGAGACCGTTTCCATTACAAACACGCCACCCATAATGAATAAGACCAACTCCTGTCTGGTCACTATTGCAACCATGCCAAGTGCTGCTCCCAGGGCAAGTGCGCCAATATCGCCCATAAATACCTGGGCCGGGTAAGTGTTAAACCAAAGGAAACCAAGACCTGAGCCAACTAGCGCCCCACAAAAAACACAAATTTCTCCAACGCCAGGAACATAAGGAATACTCAGATATTCGGCGAAACGCACATGACCTGCTGCATAAGCAAATATAGTTAGTGCCCCGGCGACCATAACCGTGGGTAAGACCGCTAATCCATCGAGACCATCGGTAAGATTTACAGCATTGCTAGAACCAACGATGACGAAATAGGCCATTACGATAAATAGCCAACCCATTTCCAGATTGACCGACTTTACAAAGGGAATAATAAGTTGTGTTTCGGCAGGGGCCTGAGCACTCATAAATAAATACACTGCCGCCGATAAACCAACTACTGACTGCCAGAAGTATTTCCAACGAGATCTGAGACCAACTGTATCTTGTTGAACAACTTTTTTGTAATCATCAACCCAGCCAATCAATCCGAACAGTAGGGTGACAACAGAGACTATAATGACGTATCGATTACTCAGATCTGCCCAGCATAAGGTGCTAAAGGCAATCGAAACCAGAATCAACATGCCTCCCATCGTTGGTGTACCAGCCTTGGATAAATGTGACTCCGGACCGTCATCACGCACCGTCTGTCCAATTTGATATTTACTCAGGTTTTCAATCAATTTCGGACCGACCATTAAGCTTATAAAAAGCGACGTTAATGCGCCCAAAATAGTCCGCATGGTGATGTACTGGAAAACATTAAAACCACTGTGATACTGGGTCAGGTATTCAGTTAGCCATAACAACATGATTCAGGCTCCCTCTACCAGTGACTGCACAATTTCTTCCATCGCCATTGCCCTGGAACCTTTCACCAGTACAGTAAGGCCATCGTTCAGTTCTGTTTTTAATGTTGCGATTAACTCTTCCTTGTTAAGAAAATGCCTTGCTCCATTTCCAAAAGCATCTACTGCATGTTTACTTAACTCGCCCAATGCATAGAGTCGCTCGATACCCGCTGCCCTCGCACTTTCACCAGCCTGTTGATGTGATGCTATGGCGATTTTACCCAGCTCACCCATGTCGCCCATCACCAGCCAGCTACGCTTCGAGGTGGCTGTAGCAACCTGTATGGCAACTTCAAGCGAGGCAGGGTTGGCATTATAGGTATCATCGATAATACGAGAATTTTTTAAACCAGGTTTTGACTGCAGGCGCCCCTTCACTGGCTGCATCAGCTGCAAGCCATCCCGAATTTGTGGTAACGGTATATTCAGAGCAATACAACAAGCAGCAGCAGCTAGCGCATTTCGAACATTGTGCAAACCGAGCAGGTTCAGCTTGACTGATACCTGGGCGCAAGCTGTTGTTAATGTGAATTGAGTACAGCCGCTCTGCTCATCCATGTGTAAATCAAGAGCACTTACATCTGCACTATTATCAATTCCAAAAGTAAGTCGCTTATGACCATCTATTTTTTTCAGCCATACTTTTGCATAACTGTCATCGGCATTAATAATTGCCACGCCATCCTCTGATAAGCCTGTAAATATTTCCGCCTTCGCATCTGCAACACCATCGATGGAACCGAAACCTTCGATATGCGCTGGTGCACAAAGGGTAATCAGGGCAATGTCAGGGCGCGTTATCTCCGTAAGCTTACTTATCTCACCGGGATGGTTTGCGCCCATTTCGATAACTGCAAACCGATGATCCTCATTTAGCCCAAACAGGGTTAAAGGAACGCCAATATCATTATTAAGATTTCCATAAGTTGATAGTACCGATGCCTGCTGTGACAATATGGATGCCAGCATTTCCTTTACCGTACTTTTACCATTACTACCGGTGACAGCAATTACAGGCAGAGAAAACTTATTACGCCATGCACTGGCTAATTTCCCCATTGCGCCTTTGCTGTCTTCGACAATTATTACAGGCACTGCTTTATCGCCAGGTTCATGCTCTACCAGGACAGCTACGGCACCACCTTGAATTGCCTGTTCGACAAAATCATGACCATCAAAATTTTCACCACGCAAGGCGATAAACAATGAGCCTTTCGTCAATGAACGAGTGTCTGTACTACAGCCACTAAACTCCACATCGCTGCCACTTAACCCGGCTTGTAAAAGATCC
>JABHFC010000118.1 GCA_018676275.1 Gammaproteobacteria bacterium
ATAAAGGCCTACAACGAAAAGTATGCGGAAATAATGGAAATTCCGGCTGAAGTAGTAAATCAGGCAATCAAGTATGAGCAGTTGATACGTTACGCCGTTGATAATAATCTGAAGGATTCAAATCGCTATAGTAATGCATTAGCTGCAGCAAAAGAAGCAAGTGAAAGTGGACATTTCCTGAATTTTCCTAACGGCAAGATAGTGGAGGTTTATCATAAACCGATGGATGATGGAGGTGTTGTGCGGACTTTCTCCGATGTGACCGAACGGGAAAAAACCCGTCTCGAAGTAGAAGTGCAAGTCCAGGAGCTTGCTGATGCGAGAAAGGCTACATTAAATATGATGCAGGATGCGGAAGAAGCTCATAGAAAAGTAGCTGATAATCAACAATTGCTGGAAGGCGTGATCGAGAACAGTGCAATAGTTTTTCATGTCAAAGACAAAGAGGGGCGTTTTCTACTTGTGAATCGTGAGTTTGAAAAAGTCACAGGTTTCAAAAGAGAAGACGTTATAGGAATTACTGATTTTGATTTTCAACCCCTGGAAATTGCCGAATATGTCCGCAAGAGTGAATTGGAAGTAATCAATACTGGCGAGATGCTTCGGTTCGAAGAAGTAATTGATTTTGGTGAAAGCGAAAAAACTTTTCTTTCCATTAAGTTCCCACTTTTTAATGCAAATGGTGATGTAAACAGGCTTTGCACTATTGCCACTGATATTACGGAAATTAAGGAACTGCAGAAAAAAATCCAGGAAAGTGAGGAACGGTTCACCCTGGCTATGGAAGCTGCGAATGTTGGCATGTGGGACACTTATCTTCCTTCCAAAGAATCAGTTTATAATGATCAATATTTCAGAATGTTGGGCTACGAGAGTAAAGATTTTGAAAAGGATATAAAAACCTTCTTTAGTTTAATACACCCTGATGACGCACAACGATTAACCACCGTAGCCGAGAAAATGGCAGCAGGTGAAGTAGATATAATTGAGGAGGAATTCAGAATGAATGCCTCCAGTGGAGAAACGCGAACGATATTGACGTCAGGTAAAACGGTCTCGAAATATGAAGATGGATCGCCTGCCAGACTTACGGGCGTGCATATGGACATAACTGAACGTAAATTAATGGAAGAGGAAGTACGTAAAGCTAAAGAAGCAGCTGAAGCGGCAGCACAGGCAAAAGCGAGTTTCCTTGCAGCAATGAGCCATGAAATACGCACTCCGATGAATGGTGTGATTGGGATGGTGGACTTACTTCGGCAAACGGAAATGGATAACGATCAAAAACGAATGTTGCAAACCATCAATAATTCCGGCCAGTCCCTGCTTACTATCATTAATGACATTCTTGATTTTTCAAAGATCGAGGCAGGTAAGATGGATCTGGAGAACATTCCTTTTTCTCTGTCGGAGGTGGTTGAAGGTTCTGCTCAAACCATTGCACCCAATGCAGAACGAAAAGGTATTCGCCTAATTACATATGTCGATCCTGACCTGCCCCAGTTCGTGGCTGGTGATCCGGTCCGTATCCGCCAGATATTAATTAACCTGGGTGGTAATGCCATCAAGTTTACCGAAGAAGGTGAGGTTGTCATCCGGGCCGAACGAATGGATAACAAGGGAAACGATAATATTTCTGTTCGATTCTCTGTCATAGACCAGGGCATTGGTATTTCTGAAGAAGCACAGGAGAAATTGTTCGAAGCATTTTCACAGGCGGAAACCTCGACCACGCGTAGATTTGGCGGAACCGGCCTGGGCCTGACTATTTGCAAAAAACTGACAGAGATGATGAAAGGTGATCTCGGCGTCAAGAGTCAATTGGGTGAAGGCTCCGAGTTCTATGTCAGTTTATCGTTTAAAACAAGTGACAAAGTAGTGGAACATGAAAGTGTACGAGATTTGAAAGGATTGCGCGTATTACTCGTTGTTGACAACCAGGCTGAGCAATCCATATTGAAACGTTACCTTGAGTTTTGGCATGCAGAGATTGAAACCAGCACGGATCTGACAAGTTGTATAAAAACTTGCAAGAGTACAGCAAAAGCAGGAAAGCCAATTGATGTGGTGGTGATAGGTCCACAATGGTCGAGAGATGAACAATTTTCATTACGTGACAAGGCTAATAAACAGAAAGCTCTGGCCAGTACCAAGTTTGTATCCTTGTTAACTGGTAACCGTCAACGAGCGCGACTGGATTCACCCGAAAGCGTGTGTGTTGACGTTAATCCTCTGCGACGTGCCGCATTTTTATCTGCAGTTTCCATTGCCGCAGGTCGGGCAAGTCCTGAAGTACACTACGAAGAGGCGGTCGAAGATTTAAAGACAACGGCTAAGGCACCGACGGTAGAAGAGGCTCGCGCCCTGGGCACATTGATATTGGTAGCTGAAGATAATCCTACCAACAGGGATGTGATTGGCCGTCAATTGAACTTGTTGGGGTATGCCTTTGAAATGGCAGACGACGGGAAACTGGCGCTTGAAGCCTGGCGTAATAATGAGTACGCGATATTGTTAACGGATTGTCATATGCCGAATATGGACGGGTTTGAACTGACCGATGCTATTCGTCAGCATGAGAAGGGTCAGGATAAACGTTCACCTATTGTTGCTATCACGGCCAATGCACTTGAGGGCGAAGCGGAGCGATGTCTTGCTGCTGGTATGGATGATTACATGTCGAAACCTATAGACATGAAAATACTCAGGGCGAAACTTCGTCAGTGGATGCCTGATGCCGGGTCAACAAATGATGATACTCAAGAGAAAATTGTACCGGGCGAAAAACCAAAAGATACTGAAACGAGCGAAGATGTTATAGACAAACAGGCTTTAATGAATATGTTCGGTGACGAAGATATGTGTAAGGAAATACTAAATGATTTTGTTGAACCATCTCAAAAAGTAGTAGAAGAACTTAAACATGGTTGGAACGAACGTTCTGCGGAAGCAGTGAAACAGGCCGCACATAAACTTAAATCTTCTGCTCGAAGTGTTGGTGCTAATGCCCTTGCTGATTTATGTGAAGCTCTGGAGCAAGCAGGTATGGAAGATGACTGGACAACGATTGACGATGGAATGGAAAATCTGGATAGCCTGATGCATGAAGTAGAAAATTATATCTCTGAGCTTTAACTCTCTGTGTTTATATCCATGTTTTGCAATTTATGAGACAAATAGGAGCCAATCGCAAAGAATAATAAAAAGATTAATGGATTTGCGCTGGC